>NZ_FRDJ01000007.1 GCF_900143265.1 Fervidobacterium gondwanense DSM 13020
AGGAGAGTTCTCAACAGTCCCACTACCGATGAAATCAGAAAAGAAAGAAAGATAGTTCTTTGAGACATCAATAGCTAAAATAGCCAAAGGAATCACCTCCGGATTGAGTACAGCCTTACAACCTCGCGGTACATAAGAAAACGAGGCAAAACATTTTCCGGCAAGTAAAAAGCTGTACTCTAGTTAGGCAATCTTATTTAAGAGAACAAAGTCTCAAGGAGGGGCAACCTGAAACTATTTTACCAGAGGTGTTAAAAAATATGCATTCAATTTTCAAAGACCAATTTTAATTTTTACCGAACTTATTATACGAGGGAGGGCTATACGTGCCTAAGAAAAACGAGTTGAAAAAATTTTTTAAGTCTGAAGAATACACCCCAATGACATTTAAAGAACTGTGCAGATACTTTGGGTTAAACGATGATAAAGAAAAACAGTTGTTGAAAGAACAATTGGAAGAGCTTACTGAGAGTGGATTTATTTTTAAGCGAGACGACGGAAGATATGCAATCACGAAGGGAAATCTCTTTACTGGTACAATAGAATTTACGAGAAGTGGTAATTTAACATTTGTCTTAACAGACGACGGGCAAGAGATAGCGGTTCCTATTGAAAAAACAAATCTTGCAATGCACAAAGACAAGGTTCAAGTGCAGATTGTTGGCAAGTGGTACGAGCTACCCGAAGGTAGAGTCGTACGCATATTGGAACGTGGAATAAAACAGTTTGTCGGTGTTTTTCAGACACGCGGGCAATTTTCATTTGTGATACCGGATGATCCAAAACTTCCATACGAATTTGCTGTACCTGTTGAAGAAATCAACGGCGCAAAGCCTGGAATGAAGGTTGTTGCAGAGATTACCCGCTATCCTTCAGTTAAAAGGTCGCCTGAGGCAAAAATAATTGAGGTGCTTGGAAAGGTCGAAGACCCAGCTACTGATTTTCCAACTGTTGTTGTGAAACACAATTTGCCAGTGCAATTCCCTGAAGAAGTTTTAAAGGAAGTTGCCGAGTTGCCGGATAACGTAAGACCAGAAGATATCGAGGGCAGATGGGATTTCAGAGATGAAATTATAGTCACAATCGACGGACCTGACGCTAAAGATTTCGACGACGCTGTGCAAGTAAAAAAACTTCCTAATGGAAATTATTTGCTGGGCGTACATATTGCAGATGTTGCTCATTATGTAAAGCCAGGAACTGCACTCGACCAAGAAGCCTATAATCGTGCAACGAGCGTGTATTTAGCTGATAGAGTAATACCAATGCTCCCGTTCAAGCTTTCAAACGGACTGTGTAGTCTTGTGCAAGGTGAAGATAGGCTGGTAATGTCTTTGCTTATGGAAATCGATAGAGATGGTGACGTTGTGAACTACAAAGTCGGAAACGGCGTGATTAGAAGTTACAGAAGATTAGTATACGACGACGTGAACGCATTTTTGGAAGATAAACCAGAAGGCGATAAATTGAAAGACCTTGCAGAGCATATATATCTCATGAAAGAGTTGAAAGATGTGCTTAGAGAAAACAGAAGGCGCAGAGGAGCTATTCTCGACATAGAAGGGGACGAAGTAAAGATTGTTCTCGACGAACAGGGTCATGCGGTTGACATAGTCCCGAGAAAACGCGGAGAGTCAGAAGTCATTATCGAAGAATTCATGATTAAAGCTAATGAGACGGTGGCTGAAATATTCCACAATGCAGATATTCCGTTTCTATATCGTATCCACGAGGAGCCTGATTTTGACACGCTTTTGCAATTAAAGAATTATCTTAGTGCCATAGGTATAAAGATGAAACTGCCACAAAGGGTGCATCCAAGAGTTCTGCAAGAATTACTCGAGAAGACGAAAGACCATCCACTGAGAAGTAGTATTCAAAGACTCTTAGTTCGCTCTATGAAACGTGCCGTGTATTCTCCGGGCAACGTTGGACATTTTGGACTTGCGTCTGAAGCGTACACTCATTTTACGTCTCCTATAAGACGTTATCCAGACTTAATTGTACACAGATTATTGAAGCTGTACTTGGAAAAAGGTGGAGCTATACAGAAAAAGGAAATGAAGAAGTTAGAAAAATACCTTGCAAAAGCAGCCGTCCACTGCAGTAAACGTGAACGCGTTGCCGACGAAGCAGAATGGGATTACGATGCCTTGAAGAAGATAGACTATATATCCAAACGTATAGGTGAAATATACGATGTCGTTGTGACCTCAGTGACAAAATTTGGGATGTTCGTTGAGATTCCAGATAAATACATCTCAGGTTTGATTCACGTGTCGACACTTGATGATTATTACTACTACGACGATGTTAAAAGTATGCTTGTGGGTAAGCATACTGGAACTGTTTATAGGATCGGCGATATGCTAAAAGCTAAGGTAGTTCGAGCTGATAAAATCAGAATGGAGATAAATTTTGAGATACCTACAGATGAAGAATTGAGAATGCTTGAAAGTAATGCCAAAAGCAATAGAGGTAAAAAGAGCGAACAAATTGAAAAGAAAGGTAAGAAAAGCAAGAAGAAGGTGAAAACAGAAGATGTTGAGCAAACCTATGAATTAAGGGAAAAGAGTGGTGTAAAGAATGGTTCCCGAAAAGATAAGAGAAGAAGTAGAAAAGCTAAGAAATGAAATCGAGTACCACAACTATCGTTATTACGTTCTTGCAAGCCCTGTAATAACAGATGAAGAATATGACAAACTGATGAAAAGACTGATAGAGCTTGAGGAAAAGTATCCTGAATTAAGAACCCCTGACTCGCCAACGCAAAGAGTCGGGGGTCAGCTTTTGGAAGGCTTCGAAACAGTTGAACACAGCGAACCAATGTTGAGTTTAGATAATACTTACAACGAAGCTGAGATGCTTAACTTCCATGAACGTGTAAGAAAATCTGTTGGTGATGTCGAATACGTTGCTGAACTTAAAATAGATGGTGTGTCAGTGGCTTTAAGGTATGAGAAAGGAATCTTAATGAAAGCTATTACAAGAGGCGATGGACTCAGAGGAGATGACATTACCGCCAATGTGAAGACAATTAAATCAATCCCTCTCAAATTGCCCGAACCGATAGATATTGAGGTGCGCGGTGAAATATACATGCCGGTTAGTTACTTTGAGGAATACAATCAGCAGAGAGAGGAAAATGGTTTGCCAGCATTTGCGAATCCAAGAAACGCCACGGCAGGTACTCTCCACCTCTTGGACCCAAGCGAAGTTGCTCAGAGAAAGCTCGATTCTTTCATTTATTTTGTTGTGAAGCCAAACTTATATAACCTAAGAACTCATTGGGAGGCTCTTGAATTCTTAAAGAGGCTCCATTTTAAAGTCAACCCTCACAATAGATTGTGCAATTCAATAGAAGAGGTTATCGCTTATTGGCAGGAATGGGCTGCTAAAAGGCATGAATTGGAATACTGGGTAGATGGTGTGGTAATCAAGGTCAATGATTTTCAAAAACAGAATGAGCTTGGCTGGACTGCAAAAGCACCAAGGTGGGCAATTGCATTTAAGTTCCCAGCACAGCAAGCAAGAACAAAACTATTGGGCGTTACATACCAAGTTGGGAGAACAGGTGTAATAACGCCGGTTGCTGAATTTGAGCCAACTGAATTAGAAGGAACGGTTATTAAACGTGCGTCGTTACACAATTTTGATTACATCCAAGAAAAAGACATACGTATCGGTGATTATGTACTTATTGAAAAAGCTGGCGGAATAATTCCTCAAGTTGTTCAAGTTATCGCTGATTTGCGAACCGGTTCCGAAATACCAGTAGCGCCACCTGAAACATGTCCAGTATGTGGAGGTCCCGTTGGTAAAGAGTCAGGTGAGTATGTTGCTTACAAATGTCTTAATCCTCACTGCAGTGCAAAATTGAAAAGGCATCTTGAGGTCTTTGTCTCAAGAGAGGCTTTAAATATCCAAGGACTCGGTCCAAAGATTATTTCGAAGATAGTCGACGCCGGTTTAGTCAAGGACATAGCAGATTTGTTTTACCTTACGATATTTGACCTTTCGCAAATCAGTGGGCTTGGTCCTAAGATGATATCGAATATTCTAAGCGAAATAGAGAGGGCTAAAGATACCTCTCTTGAAAGGTTGATCGTTGGGCTTGGTATACCGGATGTTGGAGAGAAAACAGCAAAAGTCATAGCAAAGAAGTTTAGGAATCTCGATGAACTTGTGAATGCTTCGATTGACGAACTTTTACAAATAGAGGGAATTGGAGAAGATATCGCTGAGAGTATCGTAACATACTTTGCAGCACCAAAGACGCGGGAAATAATTGAAAAGCTGAAATGTGCAAACGTAAATTTGGAGAGCAAGATAACCGAAGAAGAGAATATACTCGACGGACTTACAATATGTGTTACTGGTACGCTCCGCAACTTTTCAAGAGAGGAAATTAAAAAGTACATCGAATCCTTAGGTGGACATTTCACAGATAACATATCAAAGAAGACTGATTATCTTGTGGTTGGTGAAAACCCTGGTAGTAAGTTACAGAAAGCACAGAAATTTGGCGTGAAAATCATAAACGAAGAGGAATTTTTAAAACTCGTGCAAGAAAGGAAAGAGAGAGAAAATGTCAAATAGTGAAAAAATTAAAGATACCAAAGTCTTTGCATTGCTCATGTTTGGTGGAATAGGCTCGCGTTTTGGATGGGAGAAGCCCAAACAATTTTATAAAATAAGTAATCGAACGATTGTTGAGTATTTAGTTGACAAGTTTGTAAATCTGGAACTCTTTGATAGAATAGTAGTTGTCTCGCCTGAAAAGTATATTGAAGAAACCAAAAAAGAGTTGGAGAATTTCAAAGATAAGGTTTACATCATTCCAGGTGGTGATACGAGAGAGCATTCCGTGTGGAATGGTGTAAGTTTTTTAGGAACGTTTGCAAAAGAAGATGATATCGTTTTGATTCACGATGGTGCGAGACCATTAGTTAGTAAAGAAATAATTAGTCATAACATAGAATATGCTAAAAAATTTGGCGCTGTTGTAACTGCTATTAATGCTACTGATACTGTGGGCTATTCTGAAGACGGTGTTAAGATTGACGAGATTGTCCCGAGAAGCAAGATCTTCCTGCATCAAACTCCTCAAACTTTTAAGCATAAAATCATTAAGTCCTCCATGGAGAGTGAAATAGAAAACCTTCATCTTTTTTCAGATGATGCTTCCATTGTACTTGCAAACGGATATGAAATTTATTATGTTCAGGGAAGCAGGTTGAATTTTAAGATTACAAGCCAAGAAGATATAGCACTTGTGAAGCTTTTTATTGAGAATAGAATATATTGATAAAATAAGCGTGGGTAAAATGTGTAGGGGGAGATATGATTGAACTTAAAGAAGATATTAATTAACGTTATAATAGCTGTGATAATAGGCTTAGCTATTGTTAACATCGTTGGACTTTTCTTTGCAAAGCAAGATCCAATAACAGCTCTAAGGTCATTTCCATTGAAGGGATTTGGTATACTCATAGTCCTACTTTTTTTAGATTACTCAATACAAGCCATCAGAACAATGGTCTTTGTTAGGTTCATGGGGTATAGATTGTCTTTTTGGCGTTCTTTTGAAAACTTCTTTTTCACAATCTTCTTTTCGTTCGTAACACCTATGTCTATTGGTGGTCAGCCTTTTCAAATCTATCATTTGACAAAGAATGGAATTTCCTCACATGACGCAACTAATATATCCATAGTTAGAATGTTTGAGGGAATCATAATTGTTTCTGTTGTAGATATAATATTTCTCAAAGATGTAGTAGGAATTCTCAGAGGAACTGTCGGTCTATCTGTTATAATTGTTGGCTTCTTAGTTACTTTAGGTATCAGCATTGCCGGATTTATTGCCTTTGTTAACAAAGAATTTTTGTACAAGATTTTCAAATTCTTCTTGAAATTCACAAAATCTGAAAAGATACAAGAGAAAGAAATAAAGGCCCTTGCATGGCTTGATAATATGAGTGCATCAACGAAAACACTGCTATTAAAAAATTATTGGATTGTTTTAGTTGATGTTGCTCTTGGTATTTTAGTATCTGTATTGTCTCCACTGATGCTTAAGTTATCTATAGAATATGTGAGTCATGTAAAAGTACCTCTAACTACTATTTGGGGTGTCATCTCAATGCTTAATACTATCGTGTACTATGTACCTACTCCGGGTTCAAGCGGTGGTATAGAGGGATTCTATCAAATGGTGTTCTCACACATATATGGTGCTCGAGCATCAATGACTGGTATATTCGTGTTTAGGCTTGTAACATATTATCTCATAATATTTATAGGTCTATTCTTGATGATGCGTTTCACAAGATTTAAGGAGGAGGTTGAGAGTGTTGGGCAAGAAGGAAGAAGTATGGATGATAATAAGTGATTCGCATGATAACATACCAAACGTCAAGAAATTTATTGAAATAGCAAAGCAAAAGGGCGTAACTCATATTTTTCATCTGGGTGATATAGTTTCACCGTTTGTGGCGCCGTGTTTTTTGATTGATGAGATTGAATTCTTCGGTATCTTTGGAAACAATGATGGTGAGAAGCTGTTCTTGATGCAGAAATTCCAAAACAAACTCCACAATCAGCCGTACGAAAAAGAACTTCACGGCTTCAGAATATTTTTGATGCATGAGCCGTACGCTCTTGTTCCCGCCATAAAATCGCAACTCTATGATTTTGTCTTCTACGGTCATACACATCAGCTTGATATACGAACAGAAGGAAAGACTCTTGTCATAAATCCGGGTGAATCATGCGGATATCTGACAGGAAGGTCAACAGCAGTAATATTGCGACCGGAGCAAAAAGAATACGAAATACTGGAGCTTTGAAGCTTGAGAATATGGGTGTAATTGAACAAAAATATGAGGAAATGCTTCACAGATTAAACGAGATAGTTGAATCAGTCTTAAACATTGCAACGAACACGGAATGTATCGTCTGTGGAAAACAAAGTTTTGGAAAGAGGCTTTGCGAAGATTGTGTAAAGGTTATTGATGGCCCGCCGTCAATGACTGGAAGATTCATACAAAACATTGAAGTCAAATACTTCGGAATATACGAAGAGAAACTCAGAGACTTTATTCTCGCTTACAAATTTAGAAATCATCATTCTCTTTCCAAAGTATTCTCCAAGATGCTTTCGCAAACGATTAAGCTACATTTAATAGCCGCAGATTTCATAGTATATATTCCAGCTACTAAAACAGCTAAGAACAAACGGGGATATGACCATATGTACCTTATTGCGAAAGCACTTTCAAAAGAAATTGGAATACCTGTTTTAAAAGCGCTAACGGCTCTTCGAGAAACAGATCAACTCCAGACTACTGATAGAACCGAGGCTGTGAGAGGAAAATTTGCGTTAGTAGATAGTGCAGATCGGAAGATATCAGATAGAAACATTATCCTTATAGACGATGTTCTTACTACAGGAAGCACGATAAAAGAAGCAATAAAGATACTAAAAATTGCAAAGCCAAGAGCAATACATCCGATTGTGGTTGCAATGAATAAGAATTAAATGTACGAAATAGTGCGTGGAGGTGTTAATATGAACGGGCTGAATGAAAAATATATAAAAGAGAATACAAGCTTTGAAGAAATTGCTGAACACTTTCCCTATCTGATATCACCGTTGCTCGAAATTGGTATCAAAGTTATAGTCTGCGGTGATGTAAAATGGGGAACGCTTGGCGAAGAAATCGAACGAATGGGTTTAAATAAAGACGAGATTTTAGAAAAACTGAATAAAATTGCTATAGAGCAAGGGGGACCTGTAAAATCGCTGAAATTGGACCTGTAGGCGATTTTTTAAACTTAAAATGTCTTATTAGTTTCTTAACATAACATGATATAATAGTATGCTACGGTAGTATGGTAAGAATCTTCGATTCTTCATAATCAAACGGGAGGTGTACAGGGTATGAAGAAGTTCCTTATCGTCAGCTTGTTAGTCTTAGCGGTCACGTTCTTCGGTGCTACGAAAGTGGTCTTTTGGCATGCCATGGGTGGTGCACAGGGTGAGACACTCAACCAGATAGTTAAGGCATTCAACGAATCACACCCTGATATCGTTGTTGAAGCGGTATATATTGGTAACTACAATGCATTGCAGCAGAAACTCCTTGCTGGCGTCCAAGCAGGTCAGCTTCCAACTATTTCACAGGCATATGCAAACTGGACAGCAAAGCTCTTGCAGAGCAAGATCGTTGAACCATTGAACAAGTATATAAATGATCCAAAGATAGGTATGACCAAAGCTGAATGGGAAGACGTATTCAAAGCTTTCAGAGACAACTGTACATGGGGAACAACAGTATATGCAGTACCTTTCAACAAGAGTCTTTACATTTTCTACTATAATGCAACGGCATTTTCAGCAGCTGGCGTAAGTGCGCCAAAGTCAATAAATGAGCTTCTTTATGCATCCAAGGCATTGACAAAAGATAAGAACAAAGACGGAAAACCAGATGTATATGGCTTCGCATTCAGAACAACAGTTGACACATTCCAAATTTTCCTAATGATGCGCGGTGGCGACATTGTTAAGCTCGGTAAAGATGGCAAATATGTTTCTGCAATAGACTCACCAGAAACCAGAGAAGTTCTTACGTTCTTCAAAAAACTGCTTGACGATAAGGCTGCGTTCGCACAAGGCGGTTATTTGAACGACATATTTGGTCAAGGCACGGTGTTGTCCTACATCGACACAATAGCAGGTAGAACATACGTTGAACAATCAGCGAAGGGTAAATTCCAGTGGTCATGGGCACCAGTACCAGTTTGGAAGACAAGAAACGTTCCGTTCGCAGGTACAGATGTAATAATGTTCACAACGGCTAAGGAAGAGGAAAAAAGAGCTGCTTGGGAATTTATGAAGTACTTAATCTCTCCAGAAGTCACAGCTTACTGGGCAGTCAATACTGGTTACTTGCCAGTCAGGAAAGCAGCACTTCAAACGACAATTTGGAAGAACGCAGCCAAAGCAGACCCATTGCTTGAAATACCACTACAGCAGATTGACAATGCGAAGATGGACCCACAACTCTCAGTTTGGACAGAAATTAGAAACGTAGTCAGCACAATGTTCAATGACTTTATCAACGGTAAAGTTGATATGGAAAGTGCTATCAAGAAAGCAGATTCTGAAATTAAGAAATACCTCGCAGAAGAATACAAATAATTGTTATTATCAAGAAGTTGGAAAGCAGAGCCCCGAAATGGGGCTCTTTTTATTTGTGTTGTGATATAATCTTATTAGTAATGCTAACTTTCATTTGTGTAACATTCACGGAGGTGGTAATGTGTTATTGGAGGTACAAGATCTTACCAAATTTTACGGAAAGAAAATAGGAATTGAAAATGTCAGTTTCATAGTTAATGAGAAAGAGATAGTGGGGTTTGTAGGTCCGAACGGTGCTGGAAAATCAACAACGATTAGAACAATTATGGGATACCTAATACCAGATGCTGGAGATATAAAAGTATTTGGAGAGAAAGTTAACCAGAAAAGTCTTCCAAAATTAGTTGAAAAGATAGGGTACGTACCGGGTGAGACTAACTACTACGATGATGCTCGAGTTATAAAGATACTGGAGCTTTACAAAAGTTTTTATAAGAATTTTGATGACAATTATTGTGAACAGCTGTGTAAAATCTTTGATATACCTTTAAACAAAAAATTTGAGGAATTATCTATGGGTAATAAGAAAAAAGTTTCGATAATTCAAGCACTTGCACACAAACCCAAACTGCTTATTATGGACGAACCAACAAATGGGTTGGATCCTTTTGTGCAAAAAACATTTTACAAAATATTGCTTGAACAGAAGGAAAGTGGCGTTGGTATATTTCTGTCATCTCACGTGCTGAGCGAAGTTGAGAAGCTTTGCGATAGGGTTATATTTATAAAAGAAGGGCATATCGTAACGCCTCCAAAGTTCAAGAGGAGCATGAAGAAAATAGTTGTGAGCTTGAAAGAAGCCAATAGCATAGACAACATAAGTTCAAAGTTTGCAGAATTTGTCGAAATAAATGAGGGTATAGAGAACGGAGGGTACATAATTTATTTTGATGGAAATCCAGAAAAACTGAAGGAATTAATTTTGAACCTTGACTTTTCCGATATAAGCGTAGAAGACTTGGCTTTAGAGGATGTTTTTGAAGAACTCTATAAGCCTTCTCAAGAGAATTGACCTAACGACAAAAGAAAGGGGATGGAATAGATGCAAGTTTTCAAATGGGAATTCAGGAGAAATCTTAAATCACTTCTTATTTGGCTGATATTTATCATCGGTATTCAGTATATGTATTCTGCACTCTTTCCAAGTTTCGCTGGTGAGGGCGGGCTTTTCAGCTCTAAGATGCAACTGTTGCCCAAAGCCTTCCTAAAGCTTTTTGGTATTGACCAAATTGATTTTTCAAATATACTCCACTTCTTTGCAATGCAAGGGCAGATTTGGATTTCGCTCTTCGCAACTTTCTACGTCATGCGCTTAGCATCGTCAATGCTTTCCAAAGAAGAACACGAAAAAACTGTCGAATTCCTTTTGTCAAAGCCAATAAGCAGAAGCAGGTATGTTTTTGAAAAGCTCCTTGTAGTTACTGTTATACTTCTGATCTACGATACAATAATCTCTTTCGCACTTTTGTGGATGTTCAACACTTACAAAGTTAAACCGTTTGACACAAATCTTTTCTGGTATATTTCACTATCTTTCTGGGCTGTGCATATTTTTATGGCCCTTATTGGGAACGTGCTTTCAACGATTTTCAGAAAAAGGACACTGGCAGATGCGGGTACAATATTTGCACTCGGGTTTTTCTACATACTCGGCTTAATCGCAAGGGTGTATGAAGAATACTCTTATGTTAAAAAATTCACTCCTTTTGGTATTTTTGACCCAGCGGATATTATTAAAACCGGTGAGTTCCACTGGCTCGCGTTTTCAATAGTTGTTTTGATGTATTTTGTTGGATTTGCTTTTTGTATTGTTTATTACAACAGAAAAGATATATACGCTTAAATCAACAAATGAACTAAAAAATAACGAGCCGCCTTTTTAAAAAGGCGGCTCAATTTTTTGTATTATTACAGACTTCCTGGGAAGTGACATGCTACAAAATGCTCAGGTTTAATTTCTCTTAGCTCCGGCTTTTCCTTTGAACAAATTGGTTTTGCAACTGGGCACCTCGGGTGGAACGGACAACCGCTTGGCGGATTAACTGGACTTGGAACGTCGCCCTGGAGTATTATCCTCTGCTTTTTGAATTCCGGGTTTGGTACTGGTATTGCACTCATGAGCGCTTTTGTGTATGGGTGCAGTGGTTCATCAAATAAGTCCTTTTTGAGAGCTGTTTCTACAACTTTACCAAGGTACATGACAACGACTCTGCTTGAAATGTATTTAATCAACGACAAATCATGTGAAATGAACAAGTATGTCAAATTGTGCTCTTTTTGAAGGTCCATCATGAGGTTTATAACCTGAGACCTAATAGAGACATCAAGAGCAGCTACCGCTTCGTCTGCGATTATAAGCTTCGGATTCATCAGCAATGCTCTTGCGATACCTATTCTTTGCCTTTGACCACCGGAGAACTCGTGTGGGAATCTGTACATGTGATTCTTGTGAATGCCTACTTCTTCAAGCGCTTTACCAACTCGGTCAATAGCTTGGGATTTTGTAATCATACCGTGTGCGATAGGACCTTCAGCAAGTATGTTCTTTACTCTCATTCTTGGATTAAGAGAACTGTACGGGTCCTGAAAAACAATTTGGATATCCCTTCTAAATTGAAGGCGTTTTTCTTGCAAATCGTTTGTAAGATAGTTCACCAGAGCTTCTTCTCCGCTCTTGGTGAAGATTTCAAAATACTTCTTGTCTACATCGTCTTTTGGAACAAAACCCTCTTCTTTGAATTTGTCTATGTAATTCTTTTTGACATACTGCTTTGCTTTCCAGCTTGGAAGGAAGTAATGTGTTGTATCTTCACCATCCACAATAATCCTTCCGGATGTTGGTTCATACAACCTTAGAAGTGTCATACCAACAGTCGTCTTACCGCAACCGGATTCGCCAACGAGACCAACAGTTTCACCTTTGTACACATTAAAACTTACGCCATCGACTGCCTTTACCCAGGCTACAATTCTTTTGAAAACACCAGCCTTGATTGGAAAGTGTTTAACGAGATTATCAATTCTGAGGAGAACCTGCTTTTCAGAAGTTGTGTTGCTCATCGTTGAATTGTTTTGTGTCCTTACTTCGCTCATGCTCCTTCACCAGCCTTCAATATTTTTTGAGCTTCTTCAACTTTGCGGTAGAAGAAGCATCTTGAGAGATGTCCTGGTTCTACCTCAACAAGTGGTGGCATCTCAACGGAGCATTTATCTTCTTTGAATTCACACCTGTTGCTGAAACGGCAACCAACTGGGAAGTGAAGTGGATCAGGTACCATACCGGGTATGCTGTAAAGCCTGTCTTGTTCAATATCAAGCCTCGGTATAGCATTTAAAAGACCCCAGGTGTATGGGTGTTTTGGCTTTTTGAAAATTGTCTTTACATCAGATGTCTCCATAACCTTACCGCCGTACATAACAACGACACGGTCTGCATTCTCTGCAATGACCCCTACGTCGTGGGTAATCAATATAATTGCCATTCCGTATTCTTTTTGTAATTCCTTCATCAATTCGAGTATCTGAGCCTGAATAGTAACATCGAGAGCAGTCGTTGGCTCGTCTGCTATGAGCAATTTGGGCCTGCATGATAGAGCCATAGCTATCATTGCTCTTTGCCTCATACCACCGGATAGTTCGTGTGGGTATTCGTCGACGCGTTTCTCAGGTTCAGGAATTCCAACTTTTCTCAACATATCGATTGCCATTTGCCTTGCTGTTTTCTTATCAACATCTTGGTGGAGCAATATAGCTTCCATTATCTGTTCACCTATTGTGAAAACTGGGTTGAGTGCAACCATTGGTTCTTGGAATATCATCGCAATTTCGTTACCTCTGATCTTTCTCATTTCGTCATCGTTAAGTTCAAGCAAGTTCTTCCCATTGAAAATGATTTCGCTACCTTCTTCGATCTTTCCTTTTGGGTCAAGAAGTCTTAATATCGTCAACGATGTGACACTTTTACCACTTCCTGATTCACCAACGATACCAAGTGTCTCACCTTCGTAGACTTCGAAATCCACACCGTCGACAGCTTTAACAACGCCATCTTCTGTATAGAAATAGGTTCTCAAATTACTTACCGTTAATAGTGGTGTCTTTTCCAATTTCTTCACCTCCAGCCGTCATTTAAGTCTTGGGTCAAATACGTCTCTTAGAGCATCACCGACGAGGTTCCAAGCAAGAACGAAAAGTACCATTGCCATACCTGGATAGAAAACGGCATACCAGTAAGTGAAAGCCGACCCGCTAGTTCCGAGTATCCAGTTACGCGTAAAATTAAGCATTGAACCCCAATCTGCGTATCCGACCGGTGCGCCAAGTCCAAGGAATGACAAACCAGCAGCAGTGATAACAAGGGAACCCATACGCATTGATGCTTGTATAAGAACTGGGAAAATTGTATTTGGTAAGATATGCCTCATGATTATGAAATAGTCCTTTATTCCGAGTGCCTTTGCTGCAAGAACGAATTGTTCTTCTTTCACTTGAAGGATATTAGCTCTTATAAGCCTTGCAGCACCCATCCAACCAAATACGGTCATTGCAATCATCACCTTGTCAAGACCATTTCCAAGAATTGTGGTTAGAACCATCGCAGCAAGCAAAAAAGGAATAGACATGAAAACGTCCGTTATCCTCATGAGAATTTCGTCTAACCAACCACCGTAGTAACCGGCGATAGAACCAATTATTATACCAAAAATGGTTGAGATGATAGTCACCGTTAAACCTATAAAGAACGCAGTTCTTGTACCCCACACAACACCGTAGAATATATCCCTACCTTGAATCATACCGAATGGATGTTCCGCTGACGGTGGAACAGGTTCGGAACTCCACGTAATGATAGGCATTATGTAAGGATCATCAAGTTTCGTCGGGTTTCCATTTTCATCTAACATGAGAGGGTTCAACGGTTTAGCAATAAGAGGTGCAAAAATTGCCACTAAGATGAAGAAAGCTAATAGGACAAATCCAAGAACAGCGGAAGGGTTTCTTAAAATTTTCCGCATCACTCTCTTAAATTCTGTATTTGTTTTCGTTTTGGTAACTACATTTTCGCTCATTTTCTGGCACCTCCTCAACCAAGTCTGACTCTTGGGTCGAATACTGCGTAAAGTATGTCAATGATGAGGTTACCAAGGACAAGTATAGTTGAGTAGAACAGAGTGTTTCCAAGCACTGTTGCGTAGTCAAGTTGTACAGCAGCCTCTGCTGCAAGTCTACCTATACCTGTTCTGTTGAATATGACTTCAACGATAACCGTACCAGAGAGAAGACCGATGACCATTGCACCTGCAACTGTGACAACAGGTATCATCGCATTTCTTTTTGCGTGTTTGTGAATTACATCATGTTCGGCAACACCTTTTGCTCTTGCCGTTCTAACATATTCCTTAGAAAGAACTTCAAGCATACTTGATCTTGTTATTCTAAGCAAGTATGCCCACCAGAGGAATGAGAGCGTCATTACAGGACCTATGATATGTCGCAATGCATCCCAGAAAATGTCAAGTCTTCCGTTTATCAAAGCATCAATTGTCAAAAGATGAGTGACTTTTAGGTATTCAGGCGATTTGACAACTTCTTCTGCCCATTGTGACAGATTTCCTGGCGGGAACCAGCCAAGGACAGAGTAGAATACCATTAATATGAGCAATCCGAAGACAAAATCTGGGAATGACCATCCAACGATAGCAAATATTCTTATAAAGTGGTCTAAAAACTTGTCACGATTTACTGCAGCCGCTACACCGAGCCATATACCTACACCAACTACTGGTAACAAAGCGTAGAGTGCAAGTTCAAGCGTATACGGGAACCTACTCCAAATAGCTTTTAGAACTGGCTCTTTACCGACTTGAGACCAACCCAAATCTCCTTTTAATGCATTCCAGAGCCACTTTCCATATCGTTGAACAAACGGATCGTTAAGCCCATACTTTTCTTTTAACGCATCGAGTTCGCTTGGTGTTAACTTGTCGAAAACGTTGGGGTTCACGTACGAAGCGAGAAGTTTATCTGGTCCGAGAATCTGAAAGAGACTGAAGATGATCAGTGAGACACCAACCACTATCAGTGGTAACAAAAGTAACCTCCTGATGATAAACGTGGTCAACTAAACCCACCTCCTATAAGAATTTTAAAAAATTGAGATTGTAGGGTGTTTTACTTTTACTTCATAAATTATAACACCAATGCCGTGATTATCAACTTACTTAACATTAGTTTAAACATCTCTGAGACCAGATAGTTCACTTAGCAAACTTTCTGCAGCCTTTTTTCCTATTAATTGCTCGATTTCTGCCCTTGACGCATTTCTCAATTCATCAACCGAAGTGTAACGTTCAAGTAATAAGCGTTTGCGTTTTGGACCTATCAATTTTATATCATCTAAAACGCTTCTTAGCGATTTCTTAGATGATAACTCGCGAGTAAACTTATTGGCTACGCGGTGCGTTTCGTCCCGTAACTTTACTAAAAGTCTTAGTACTGGATGATTGTAGTCTAACCTTACCATGCCATGTTTTGTAACTATTATCTCTTCCTCTTTTGCTAAACCTATAACATCACAGTCCTTGTTGATTTCTTTCAAAGCATTATATGCAGAATTTACTTGCCCAATTCCACCATCGACAAACAATAAATCCGGCAACTCATGTTTAACATATCGTCGTTTTACGACCATCTCTATGCTTTTGAAGTCATCAAGCACATCGCCTAATTTGTATCTCCTATATTCATCTTTCTTCACTTCTCCGTTTTCGAATACTACAAGCGATGCGACAGTGTTCTTACCTGCCAAATGTGAGATATCAATGCCTTCTATTCTCTTCGGGAATCTGCTTAAACCAAGAAGTTCTTTCATCTGTTTTAAAATAGATCTATTAGAGAGTATGAGACCAACTTCGTAGTTCAAGTTGTCAACAGCTTTATTCAATATTTGCAATTGTTCATCATTACTTGGAATAATGAATCTTACATTCAAAATCTTTTCAAGCTCTGCTATACTCTTTGTCCTATGCTCTACTAATATCATTTCAGGTATATCTGAATTCTTTGTCAGATAGAACTGTTCGATAAAATCTTCTAAAGAACCGTCAAATTCGTAGACCAGTTTTGCTATCAGATAACCTGAACGGATTTTCAGAACCAAATATGTACCGTGTTTTCCTGCAACTGCATCAAGGTTAATATTTTCGCTTAAGACAACCCCTTGCATTTCCATAACTTTGTTGAAGTTGAGCAGTATATCGCGGTATTTTGCTGCATTTTCAAAATCCAGTAGCTTTGCATGCTGCTCCATCTTAGATTTCACGTAATCTACGACATTTAAGAACTGACCTTTCAAGACTCTCATCAGTTCCGAAATTCTTTGGTTGTATTCCTCTTTGCTCTCCTCACCTATGCATACACCTGAACACAATCCAAGATGATAATCCATGCATGGTTTCTTAACGAGCCTCAAATCTCTCTTACATGTTCTAAACTTGTAGACCTTTCTAAGCACTTCAAACAACTGTCTCGTAAAAGATACGTTAGTAAAGGGACCAAAGAATAGCCCAAAACCCTTCCGTGCACGGACAATTTCGAGGTACGGAATTTCGTCTTCAGAAACTCTAATGTACGGATACACCTGCGTATCTTTCAGCATCGCATTGTATTTTGGTTTGTGTTCATAAATCATATTGGCTTCAAGGATAAGAGCTTCCTTTTCGTTTTCCAGTATCATTATCTCTAAATCGTCCGCTTCCTCGACTATGAGTTTACTCTTCCCTTCCTTGGCTTTAAAATGAGACGTTAACCTCTTCTTGAGGTCTTTAGCTTTGCCTATATATATGTACTCTTTATCTTTCTTGAAAAAATATACACCTGGTTTGTGTGGTATATTTTCTATTCTTTCAATATTCAACACTTAAATACCACCTCTGTTAAATTCTGAATATTTCCAAAGTTAATTATATATCATTGTGCGAAAACATCTACTGTTAAGATGATAAATCTACAGAAGAAAAGCCTTCTTACTTAAACAAAACAAAAAGTTAACGAAACTTAATAAGTTTTTCCTTGAAGATTGACAAATATCCGTGTAAACTTGTCATAAGTGTTAAGTGGTGTTGCACAATAATTCGCAAGCTGTGTGATTCATGTACAATTAATTGGAAACTTGGGGGTGCAGTATATGCCCGAGAAGTATATAGTTGTGACTGGCGGAGTGCTCAGCGGAATAGGTAAAGGAATATTCTCTGCTTCTTTGGCAAGAACACTAAAAGAAGCAGGGGTGGACATTAATGTTTTAAAAATAGACCCGTATTTAAATGTCGATGCAGGAACAATGAATCCAAATCAACATGGCGAGGTCTTTGTAACAGATGACGGTTACGAGGCAGATCTTGATTTGGGGCATTACGAAAGATTCCTCGGAGTTAGCATGACAAGAAAAAACAACATAACGGCAGGGCAGATATACTCTGCAATTATCCAAAGAGAACGCGAAGGAAAGTATTTAGGTTCAACTGTTCAAGTTGTTCCTCACGTTACATCTGAAATTAAAGAGCGAATTACTTCCATGCCTGGTAAGGTTCTGTCTATAGAGATTGGTGGTACGGTTGGAGACATAGAGGGTGAAGTATTTCTTGAAGCTGTCCGCGAACTCGCATTTGAAAAGAATAGAAATGATTTTCTCTTTATTCACGTAACGTACGTACCGTATTTGAGAGTAACGAATGAATTCAAGACTAAACCAACACAACAGTCAGTTCAGTTGCTAAGAAAAATTGGTATACAGCCTGACATAATAGTTGTACGAAGTGAAATGCCTATCGATTCGCAAAGTCTTTACAAGATAGCTTTGTTCAGCGGTGTTTCAAGGGAAATGGTTATAAACCTTCCGGACATAGGAAATGTGTATCAAATTCCTGAAACGCTTTACGAAGCTGGTGTGCATAAGCTTGTAGCAAATAGATTGAACTTACAACTTGAGGATAAACCACTCAACTGGACGTATCCGAAATCTTTCAAACCTTACAGAATTGCACTCGTTGGTAAATATCTTGGAACAGATGATGCGTACAAGAGCATAATTGAATCGATATTTTTAGCTGGGGTGCAAAAACCGGTTGTAATAGACGCACAAGAACTTGAAGAGCTTGACGATGAAGGTGTTGCTCAAAAACTCTCTTCATTTGACGCACTGATTATTCCCGGCGGTTTTGGAAGAAGAGGAATAGAAGGGAAAATAAAGGCTATAAAATACGCAAGGGAAAATAGAAAACCAATACTCGGAATATGCCTTGGTATGCAACTTATGGTTATAGAATTCGCAAGAAACGTTTTTAACTTAAAAGATGCGAATTCAACAGAGTTCTATGAAGATACACCACATCCAGTTGTTAATATGATGGAAGAGCAGAAAAAGATAATGAACCTCGGTGGCACGATGAGGCTTGGAGCTCAAAGAATGGAGGTTCTGAAGGGAACGAAATTGTACTCTATATATGGCGAAGATGCGGTTCATGAAAGGCACAGGCATAGATACGAAGCGGATACTGACAACTATGGTTTTATGTACAAACTCCCCGGAGAAGAAGGTTACAAACTTACAATTTCAGGCAGAGCTGAGTTCTTAGAAGCCGTTGAGTTGGACAATCATCCATTCTTTGTAGGTGTACAGTACCACCCAGAGTTCAAGTCGAAAGTAGGCGCTCCACATCCAATATTCTTGAGTTTAATAAAAGCAATTGAGGAGGTTAACAGGTGAGAGTACGAGAACTTTTGGCGGACTACCACATACACAGCAACTATTCACCGGACTCAGAATCGGAAATTCTTGATATCATCAACGCTGCAAGGGAGAAGAAAATAAAGCATATAATAATAACTGACCACTATGAACTTGCTGATGAACATGCAAACACTATTGATATCGATACATACAGAAAAGAAATGGAAAGATATTCACTACCAGTAGGGGTTGAACTCGGTTGGGATGGAGTTAAAGAATTGAACGTAGATACGAAGAAATTTGACTATGTTCTCCTGTCGCACCACTACGTAGAAGAACCTATAAATCAAGAATCGTATAGGAACTATCTTTTGCGTTTGTATGATATAATGAAAAGATTTGATGGATACCATGCTTTGGCACACCTCGACTTTCCGAGAAGGTATCAGAATCAGAATGAGCCCTTCTCAAAGGAACTTTTTGATATAATAACAGACATTTTAAAGCTCTTGATAAGTCAAGGAAAGTCCTTAGAAATTAACACAGCCAGCATTGAATTATACGGAGAACCAAATCCATCGTTCGAGATTTTAAGGCTTTATAAATCCCTTGGCGGAAGGAATATAACCATAGGGTCAGACGCACATAGTTTAAACCAAATAGGAAGAGGCGTTGAAAGAGGTATTGAAATACTTAAAGAATTGGGTTACAATTATATCTTAGTGCTGGACACAGAATGGCGGGAGGCGAAAATTTAAAGAGTTTTCAAATAAAATAACAGGGAGGTATGGAACATGGAAATTAGCGCACAAATGGTTAAAGAACTACGCGAAAGAACCGGTGCAGGTATGATGGATTGTAAGAACGCACTTACGGAAGCGAATGGAGATGTCGAAAAAGCTATTGAAATTCTCAGGAAGAAAGGTCTCGCAAAAGCAGCAAAAAAAGCCGGAAGAGAAACGAACGAGGGACTTATCATTTCCTACGTCCACCACAACGGAAAACTCGGCGTTCTTGTAGAACTTAACTGTGAAACAGACTTCGTTGCAAGAACAGATGAATTCAAAGAACTTGGAACAAAGATAGCTATGCACATTGCAGCGATGGCTCCAAGATGGGTTAAGAGAGAAGATGTACCAGCTGATGTTATTGAAAAGGAAAAAGAAATATACAGAGACCAGCTTAAAGATTCCGGAAAGCCAACACAAGTCATTGAAAAGATAATCGAAGGAAAACTCGAAAGCTTCTATCAGGACTACTGTCTGCTCGAACAAAAATATGCCCTTGACCAGACAATAACAATTAAGGACATGATTCAGCAAGCAATCGCAAAGATTGGAGAGAATATCCAAGTTTCAAGATTTGTCAGAATGCAGATCGGTGAGTAATACTGAAGAATTTAAAATCATAACAGTTTAAAAGAATACCGCAGTAAGTTTTTCACTTACTGCGGTTTTTTTGTTTGTATGTATTTCGTTCACTTTTGAATTTTTGCATTTCATACTTAATTTTGTGCTTTTCATTCTAAGATTTCTACGTTTTATCCTCACAATGGTTTAAATTATTGCTATGGTGTTATAATACAAATGTAAATCTTGAAAAAGGGAGGTCGGTAGTATGAGAAAAGGTTTTACGTTGGTTGAACTCTTGATAGTCTTGGCGGTTATCGCAGCGCTCATGGCAGTTGCAACACCACTTGCATTGAACGCAGTGAAAAACGCAAAGGCAAGCCAGGTTGCGCAGAACTTCAGGAACATTAAAACAGCGGTTGAGAACTACTGGAATACAGAAAAACCAACAGCAGCGGCGGCGATTACGGGGATTTCGATTGGTACACTTGTTAGTAGCAAATATCTAAGCGCAACACCGACGAATTTCTCAGTTGCGGTTACAACAGGAACAGGTGGAGTTTACAACTGTACGATAACATACTCAGGTAAAGATGTTGACGCAGACAAAGTAAGAAGCAATGGAATGGGAGAAGTTCAGGGAAATACAGGTGCCGACTTAACACTTACATTCAACTTGCAAAAATGGTGGTAATTTATCTGGATTAACAACCAATCCCCCGGAAACGGGGGATTGGCTTTTAAAGGATGAGGTATATGCTGACGAAGCCGTTTGTGTCTCTAAAATTCCGTCTTGGCTTCACCATAGTTGAATTGCTTATAGCAATCATGATCATTTCTCTTTTAATGACGGTAGCGTTAACTTTAATCCCTTCAACGAAGATTTACGAGAACACACGAACTAGTAAAATTGCACAGCAGTTCAAAAATCTTGAGAAGGCTGTTCAGAACCACGTTAATTTTGAGAAGCCCGATTCGTTAACTTCACTTTCTATATATTTGCTGGAAGAGAAAGAATATATTTCTGCTGTTCCCAAAACGTTTTTCGTTTCTGGAACAAATTTTGTTAATGGCGTCAGTTCTGTTTTTATCGACTATGCTGGAAACGACGTACCTATTGAGAAACTTAGAGAATATGGCCTAAGTGAAGCAACAACTGTTGGGAACAATATACGAGTTGAGTTAAGAATCCACAAATCTTGGTGATCTTCTTTATTCTTTTTTCCCACCAAATCTTCTTACCCATTCTTGTGCGATGAAAGCCCCAACATCCTCTGCAAATGTTCCTGGTCCAAACCCTGCGTCAAATCCGAGCTCTTTTGCAAGCTCGTGTGTTATCCTTGGTCCACCGACAACAACGATGACATCTTTCCTTATACCTTCCGCTTCGAGCAACTCTATAAGGTTTGTTAAATTTTTTATGTGGACATTCTTTTGTGTCACTGTCTGTGATACAAGAAGTGCATCTGCTTTAACTTCTATCGCTTTTGCAACGAACTCTTCGTTGGGTACCTGGCTTCCCATGTTGTAAACTTCGAACATCTTGTACCTTTCAAGCCCGTAATGTCCAGCAAAACCTTTCATGTTGAGTATTGCATCAAGACCAACAGTGTGAGCATCTGTCCCCGTTGTTGCACCAACGATGACAAGCTTTCGCCCGATATTATTTTCTATGAACTCGTCTATTTCTTCCATGGTCATTCTGTGAACTTCTACTTTCGGGACTTTTATCGCCATGTAGTCAACTGTATGGACGCATTCGCCATATCCGACAAAGAATGTAAAGCCTTCTGTGAGCTGGTGGTGGTAGACTATCATTGGATTATCAAGTCCCATTTTTTTCATCAGAATCTTCGCCGCTTCAACAGCTTCATCTCCATCTGGAACTGGAAGTGTAAAGCTCACTTGCACTTTTCCGTCGTTCATTGTATCTCCATACGGTTTTATTGCTTGTAAATTCAACGTCTTATCGTATTCCTTTTTCTCAAGCGAGTACAGTCCTCCGCTCATTTTATCGCACCTCCAAATCGGTCGTTATCTATTATTTTATTTCCCTCTATTAAGCATCTTCTCAACAAACGGGTTGTAGTAATACTGTCCTTTTTCGAAAACACCGTCGAGTCCTTTTCCACCTTTCATCGGTCTCTTTGTGTTCGCAAACACGCCTTTTTCAAGCGATTTGAAGAGCCCGTCTTCACGCATTTTCTCAAGTAGCTCGATAGCTTGGTCGAGAACTTCCTGCGCTCGTTTCTGAATTATCCCACCGGGTTTGAATATCACTTCGTCACCTAAGTTTTTCATGTTGTTGAATATGTATTTCGCAGTGTCAATTGCTATATACCTGTCTGACAGGAATGGTGTGTGTATGGCTTCTGTCATCATTCCAAGAAGCTGGATTCCTTGTTTGGTCCAGATACCGATGACGTTGAACATAGCATCTTGGACAAGGCCTCTAAATATGTTTCCTGTCATGAATCGTGTCGGCGGCATGTATTTAAGCGGTGCTTTGGGGAAGAGCTCTCTCGATAACTGTGCCTGAGCAAGTTCGTAGAGAAAACCATTTTCAAGCGATGGATCCATTTCGAAAGCATGTCCAAGTCCCATCTGCTCTTCTGGTATGCCTGCAAGCAATGCGAGTTGTTCGTTTATGAGTTGTGAGGATATAACCGTGTATCCTTGTTCGTATGCATCAGCCGTCGTGAGATAATTGTCTTCTCCAGTATTTATGATTATACCCGCATATCCGAGAATTATCCTTGAGAAGTATTGGTCAACCATCGTCCTTATCATGTTGATGTCCCTGAATAGTATCCCGTACAGTGCATCGTTGAGCATGACATCGAGCCTTTCAAGCGCGCCAAGTGCCGCAATTTCTGGCATGCACAGTCCTGAACTGTAGTTGGTCTGCCTGATGTATCTTTTTACTTCTCTTCCTACTTCATCCAATGCTCTTCTCATAATTTTGAAGTTTTCTTGTGTGGCAAACGTACCACCAAAACCTTCAGTTGTTGCTCCGTAAGGTACGTAGTCGAGTAAGCTCTGAGCAGTTGACCTGATGACTGCTATTATATCCGCACCTTGCCTTGCAGCTGCTTGTGCTTGTACAACGTCTTCGTATATGTTTCCAGTTGCGACGATAACGTATACATATGGTTGTGCTGGGTCGCCGAGTTCTTTAAGCATCTTTTCGCGCTCCGCTTTTTTCTCGTCGATTATTTTAATGGCTTTATCAGCAAGTCCATCGACGACACCGCGTATATCGTTAATGTCGTGCACTGGAAGTTTTGATAAATCAAGCTTTTCTGATGCAACAGCCTCTGCAATTTGTTGAGGTGTCATTCCAGTTTCAAGTATCGCATTCCCTATGTACAGTGCTGCACCATTTTGCAACACGCCTTTTTCTTTGAGGTGATCAACAACAACATTCGGTAAAGGTATTCCCTCGTCATTTATGCCATCAATACCAAAAAAGCGGCATATCGTCCTCTCAACACTCACTGTTGAGTACTTCTGGACAAAGTTCGTAACATCAACAGCGATATCTTTTGCAAGCTCACGTGCTCGCTCAACCTTCTTCGGGTCTATACCGAGTTTGCTTTCCATAACGTATCCCCTCCAATCTTTTGCTAATTTTTCCAGTCTATTTATTTTTTTCTTAAGTTATTTTTCGCTTCATATACTAAATCTTCGCTAATATTCAAAATCTCCATCACTCTCAATGCTTCCTTTGGAACGGATGTGCCATTGTCCGGAATTAAAGAGTAATCCATCAAATCTTGAATATCTTTCAGCAACAAGTTCGTATTCTGAACAGGCTTTAGTCCTTTTACTCTGTACCGCCTTTCACATTTTATATCATCAAAATGCGTGACTATCAACGTCCAACAATTTGTGCTGTCAAAGGCTTTTACTATAGCATTCACTATTGCTGAGCCTTCGTATGGATTCGTTGTTCGGGCAGGTTCGTCTATGAGAATTAAAGCTTTCCGTTTCTCCTTAGCGATTTTGTAAGCTTCATCTATCATGAGAATTTCTGAAGCGAATGAAGATAGCCCGCTCAACGGCTTTTGTGTATCTTCGGTTACCAGAGCTATTGCACTTACAACGGGTAGCACCGAGTTTTTCGCAGGGACGAAAAACCCGAGCAGAGCCATGTACTCTATCAACGCTACCGTTCTTAAAACTACGCTCTTGCCTGACATGTTTGCACCGACAATCAAGGTTACGCCTTCTTCTATGGTTACATCAACAGGTTGATAATTTTTTCCTTTTTTTTCAAGCTCATTTCTCAACTGCGGGTTGAACATTCCGGTGATTTTTATCTTATCACAATTATCATAGCCGCTCAGGTTCGGCTTTGAAAGGTTCAAATCGTTTGCAAGGCGTGCTTTTGCAAGTATCACATCGAGATACTGTACTTTATCTATTGCTTCGCTTAAAGCTTTTGAATAGGTTTTCAGACTCATGCTGATTTTCTCTAATACTTCAGCTTCAAGTTCGTGCTCTCTCTGAGTTAGCTCGAGCATTTGAGGATTGTCGGATGAATCCGCAAATTTATTAAGCTCTTCTTTCAGAATTGTTCTCTTCTTCTGTCTAATTTCTTTAAGCCTTTCGTCGTAAGCATCGTATATATAAAACGTTGGAATCCGCAACCCCTCTGGGTCGAGTATATCTAACGGTTTTGAGAGATCAGGAATATGGAAACGTTGTTCAATTGACAAGATTTGTGGTATGCTCTGCGATGCGTTAGAAAAGAGCGCTTCTATTTTCCGTCTCAGGTTTTCGGAGACAATTAGAAAGTTTTTCAGTTCAAAGAGTTCTATTTCGTCCAATACATTGCCGTCTGATAATCTTTTGAGCGTATGCGAGATGTCTATAACGCATTCAAGGTCATGCTCAATCTCTTCTATATACTTAGAAAAAACTGGACTTTTCAATATGCTCAATAACACCTCCGTGTCCTCAAGATGTTGATCAATCTTCTCAGCACTCAATGGTTGGAGGTGTTTAAAATAAATATGCCCCATGGGTGTTTTAGGAGCAATTTGCTCTTTTATGTATGCAGAACCCGTGAGTCTTTCGAAATCTTCTCTTTTTGAAGGTATAAGCATGATGGTAGACATTTTTCATTTCCACCTTTTTTCAAATTGATATTATCGTATTATTCCACTTTCCTGACATCAATTATTGGAATATCGATATATTTTTTAAGTTCGGTGATTATTTCTTCGGAGTTGAGCATGTAACCTGTTGGCGAAAATGGATTTACTGTGATTCCGATGATGTTTGCTTTCTTGAAGACTCTAATCCTCGGTTTGTATTTCGTGTACGTTTCATGTGATACGAATATCTTTGTGAAATCCTGAATGATTATCTCTTTATCGTGCAGTACCTTGAGTACATTGTCGGTAAGAGCACCTGGGATATAGATTCTGTCTATGTTTTTTATATCCATTTCCCTTAATTTGCTCAAGTGAAGCGCAGACTGAACCTTTGCATCTTTCCATTCGCCACCGCTATAAACCATTATATTCTCTGCTTTTGAGAGCATTTGATATTCGCTATCCTCTATTTCAGGCAACATACATAAAGAATACACATATCTTGTATGTCGAATAATTTCTGACTTGTTGAGTGAATATGCAGCACCGGTAGCTAAGATAATACCCTCTGCGATAAACGGTGAAGCTTGGCTGAAACGAGAGAGCGCACCGTCGATAATCACAATGTCTGCATATGCACTAAGAAGCCGAGTAATTCTCTTCATCCAGTCAGTTGATGGAGGACCTGATAGGATAACTCTTCCCGGTTCGAGTGCCCGCGCGATTATCAATCGTCCTGTTGATGTATGTTCTTTTGAAACGTGAAGAATTTCCGAGAGGATTCTCTTTCGTTTGAAGAATACGTCAGTTGTTGTATATACGAAATCCAAATCAACATGCACGGATGGTTTAAGAGTACCGTAGACCAAATCTTTCTCTTCACCATCCGTGCCTATAGATGTTAATGCTACCTTTCTTAAATGCTTAATTTTACTAACTATGTAATTCAACGTCTCTGTTTTTCCGGTGTTCTTTTCTATACCGATTATCGCAATTACCTTATTTTTGACAATTTTGTCAACAAGAGTGCTTACACCATCAAGCAAATTCATCAAACTTTGACCAGCGCCTCACCTTCGATTGCATATTCGCCGTTTTCTTTTACAACAAGAGTGTCCATCAAAACGCGTCTCTTATCTTTATCTATCTCCTTCACGACGAGCTTTACGGTGACTTCTTCACCAACGTATACTGGGCGCTTAAATTTGGCATTCTGCATTAGATATATCGTGCCTGCACCTGGGAATTCAGTTCCAAGCACAGATGATATGATTCCGAGTGAAAGAATTCCATGAGCTATCCTTCCGCCGAATATCGTGTTCTTTGCGAAGTCTTCATCCAGATGTACAGGGTTCTTGTCACCTGTTGCCTCTGCGAAGAGCTTTACCATCTCGTCTGTGACTATCTTCTTTACTTCATACACTTGTCCAACGTAGAGTTTTTCAATGTCAACCATATTCTCATTCCCTTCTCATCTTTTTCTCTTTCCACTCTTTGATTCTATCGTGCCTTTCAAGATGAGCTGGTTCTATGCTGATTTTCTTGTCAGTAAATAGGCTTGCAACACCAGAGAATTTGTACTTTTCCCTGTATTCGGAATCATCAACATCGCTTGTTATGTCTTCAGGTTCATGATAAGCAACAATTACGCCTTCGTAGTTTCTAAGAATGACTGTGTGGTCAGACATAGATATTACGTAGTTCGGCATTACCCTTATTTTTCCACCGCCGGCTGGTGCATCAACAACAAACCATGGAACAGCAAATCCAGATGTGTGTCCAATGAGAGCTTCCATTATTTCAAGCCCTTTCTTAACAGAAGTTCTGAAATGGCTCAAGCCCATGGAAAGGTCGCATTGGTAAATGTAGTAAGGTCTCACACGTATTTTCACAAGCTGGTGCATGAGTTCCATCATTATGTAAGGGCTATCGTTAATACCTCTGAGTAGAACTGATTGATTACCGAGAGGTATACCCGCATCTGCGAGCATTTCACACGCTCTCGTTGATTCTGGAGTAACTTCCTTAGGATGATTGAAGTGCGTGTTTATCCATATTGGATGATATTTCTTGAGCATATTAGTCAACTCTGGTGTAATCATCTGAGGCAAAACAACAGGTGTCCTTGTACCGATTCGGATTACTTCAACATGCTTTATCTTCCTCAATTCTTTGAGTATATACTCGAGCATTTCAACACCAACAAGTAGTCCGTCTCCGCCAGATATAAGGACATCTCTTACTTGCGGTGTTTCCCTTACGTATTCAATCATCGCATCAATTTCTTGCTTTGTTCTTGACCTGTCGTGTTGACCTGCGAATCTTCTTCTTGTACAGTGCCTACAGTACATTGAACACATGTCGGTAACGAGCATGAGTACCCTGTCTGGATATCTGTGCGTTAGTCCAGGCACAGGTGAATCTTCATCTTCATGAAGCGGGTCCATCATGTCCCATTGGGACGTGAAAAGTTCTTTGACAGTTGGAACAGCCTGCCTTCTTATTGGACATTTTGGATCATTTGGATCCATCAAGCTTGCATAGTACGGTGTGATAGCCATTCTAAGCGTCTTTAAGGCGTTCCTAACGCCTTCCTCTTCTTCTGGTGTTAGGTTTATAACCTGCTTAAGCGTGTCAACATCCATTATTCGGTTTCTTATCTGCCACTTCCAGTCGTTCCATTCTTCTTCTGTCACGTTTTTCCAAAGTGGAATGTCTTTAAAGTATCTTGCCATACTTCAGCCTCCTCAACCGCTCAAATATACAGTTTCTCAAACAATTCTCTAATCTCTTTAGATTCTCTCAATATGTTCAGGGCTACTTCCGCATGTCCCTTCGTGTATCCGTTTCCAATAATCATCGTCACGTCTTTGCCAACACCCTCAGCACCGAGTGCGGCCCTTGTAAATGAAGTTGCCATGCTGAAGAAGTAGACTGTCCCCTCGTCTTTTGTAATTAAAATCGAGGACATTTCTGTGGCTGGAACGTTTACGTTGTTTATCACCACATCGCAGTAACTTCCACCTGTCACTTCCATCACTTTTTGGTACACTTCAACTGGTTTTGTCGCATCGGCAATTATAACGTGATGAGCTAATTTTAGTTCTTCTATGCGCTTAGCATTTTCAGGTGAATATTCTACGACTATTACTTTTCCATCTTTCCCAACCGCTTTCATTGCCTCGTAAGCGCAGAGAACTCCAGATTTTCCACCGCCACCGATGATACATACCGTCATTCCAGGCTTTACAAGTTTCTGCGTCTGCGCAGGGGCACCTGCGACATCAAGGACAGCCAATGCGAGCTTTTCTGGTATATCATTGGGTAGTTTTGCGTATATTCCACTCTCAAAGAGTATCGCTTTACCTTCTATGTCAACCTGATCAGTTTCAACGTTAACTTTCAAGATTTTGTCAATTCTCAGAGGTGTAAGTGATAGCGAGACAAGTGTTGCTATCTTGTCTCCAACTTTGAGGTCCGTTGGAAAATCTGGTCCGATTTCTTCGATAACGCCTATAAGCATTCCTCCAGAACCTGTTACTGGGTTCTGCAGTTTTCCTCTATCAGCTACGATCTTTAATATTGTATCCTTTATGCATTCAACGTTCCCATGGCAAGATTCTTCGATTTGTGTGAAACTTGCGGAATCTACATTCAAGGTTTTCACATCGATGAGCATTTCATTAGTATAAATTTCCATGGTGTTATCGATTTTCGTAGCGGCTTGTGGCAATGTTCCTTTTGGTTCTATAACCCTGTGTGTTCCAAACGGGCATCCCTTTATGCTTTTCATGTCTTTACCTCCTCATTTGGCGATTCATTTGGTAATTCCAAGAATTTTCCTTGCTTCCTGCGGTGTTGCAATTTCCCTTCCGACTTCTTTTGCAATCCTCACTACTCTCTCAACAAGCTGTGCGTTGCTTGTAGCGAGTTCGCCTTTTCTGTAGTAGATATTGTCCTCAAAACCAACTCTAACGTGTCCACCCATAAGTATTGAATGTACTGCTAAAGGAAGTTCGTATCTGCCTATTCCTGCGACTGACCAGGTGCACCCGGCAGGTAGTTTATGCACCAAAAACACTAAATCTTCGATGTTACCAGTCATCGCACCAGGGACTCCGAGAACGAAGTCAAAATGAAGAGGTAATTCTAATAATCCTTTTTTTACAAGTCTCAAGGCATTTTCTATCATTCCCGGTTCGAAGACTTCAATCTCTGGTCTTATTCCAAGCTCTTTCATTCTTTTGGCGAGCAATTCCATAAAAGAAGGTGAGTTCATAAACACGTCGTCACCAAAGTTACAAGAACCGGCAGATAACGTCGCCATTTCTGGCAAGGCATCGAGGCACTGTATTCTCTCTTCAGGTTTGTGCCAGACTGCTCCGCCTGTTGAGAATTGGATTATAATGTCGCACTTCTCCTGTATTTTCTTCTTTATCTCAGCGTACACTTCTTTAGATTGCGTTGGCGTGCCGTCCGGCATTCTTGCGTGTATATGTGCAATCGATGCACCCGCTTGCCAGCATCTGTATACTTCCTGTGCTATTTCATCGGGCGTTACCGGAAGATTTGGCTGTTGCTGCTTTGTTACCTCAGCACCGGTAACAGCAACCGTGATTATCAGCTTTTCCATAATTTTCACCTCACAATATGAACAGTTAAAACTATTGTTCTTCGTGTTTGTACCTTTGCTTATCTTTAGGAACAACGCAAGTACCACTTGCTCTGCACACAAGAATTGGTTCTTCCAAAACCTCGGCTGCACTATCGTTTATGTCAGGTCTCGACCTTATCACTTTGTAAGCTTCAAATTTCATCTTTCGCGAAGTTCTACCTACTTCGATGATTTCACCACGTGCTTCTATGTAATCTCCCGCATAAACTGGTGCGAGGAATTCCACACTGTCGTATGCCCTGAAAAGTCCCTCGTCCCCATCGAATCTAATCAATAATTCAGTAGCAACATCTCCAAAGAGCTGGAGCATCTTCGCACCGTCTACAAGATTTCCGCCATAATGAGCATCTGCTTGGCTCATTCGAACCCTAATGATTGCTTTTGGCAAATCCATACATATTGCCCCCTAATTTTGGATTTCTTTTTAGAATTTCTTAAGATCTTTCGATACGATTAATCTTGCTTCTGTGAGTTTCAAAACTTCTTCAAGTGTTGTTTCTTCTGCAATTTCTTCCAAGACAAGTCCCTCGTCTGTTGGTCTTATAACGGCAAGTTCTGTCACTATTAAGTCAACTCTCCTAACTGATGTGAGAGGAAGCGTGCATTTTTTCAATATTTTCGGTTCCCCCTTTGCCGTATGGGTCATCGCTACTATTACCTTCTTTGCACCTGTTACAAGGTCCATTGCACCGCCCATACCCGGTATCATCTTACCAGGAATCATCCAGTTTGCGAGGTGTCCTTCCTCATCAACCTGCAATCCACCAAGCACAGTTACGTCCAAATGCCCACCGCGGATAATTGCAAATGAAAATGCGCTGTCAAAGGTCATAGCTCCTGGGAGTGCTGTAATAAACCCCGCACCCGCATTCGTCAAGTCTTTATTCTCAAATCCTTTCTCCGGTTCAGGACCCATTCCGATTATTCCGTTTTCACTTTGGAAGAAGACGTGTACACCCTTTGGTATGTAATTCGCCACCAACGTTGGCAAACCAATTCCTAAATTTACAAGGTCTCCTTCTGAAAGTTCCATGGCAACTCTCTTAGCAATCTTTTCTTTTGGATCTACTGGCATATCACTTCACCCCCGATACTACGACATAGTCAACAAGTACACCTGGTGTTTTGACCTCATCAGGTGGAATCGAACCTACCGGGACTATCTCTTCAACTTCAACGATAACAATCTCTGCCGCGAGTGCCATAAGTGGGTTGAAATTGGTTGCGGTAAGGTTGTAGACGAGATTTCCATAATAATCGCACTTCTTTGCCTTTATCAATGCAACATCAGCTTTGAGCGGCAATTCGAGCAGATATTTCTTACCCTCTATCTCTATGACCTGCTTTCCATTCTCAACAATAGTTCCAACACCTGTTGGAGTCAGAATTCCACCAAGACCTGCACCACCAGCGCGCACACGTTCAGCCAATGTGCCCTGTGGTACGAGTTCTACTTCCAACTCTCCAGCGATCATCTGTCGTTGCGTTTCTGGGTTAGTTCCGATGTGTGAGACTATGACCTTCTTGCACAGTTTATTCTTTACGAGCTTGCCAACGCCTCTGTCTTCAAATGCCGTGTCGTTTGCTATAACGGTCAACTCTCCAATCTTCTTCTCGACAACTTTATCGATTATCCCTTCAGGTGTTCCAACACCTAAGAATCCACCTATCATCACTGTAGAACCAGGCTTTATATATTCAACTGCTTCATCGAACGATATGATTTTCAAACCAATTCCCCCTTTCTTTGACTAAGGTCTCGCAAATATGTACTTATCCATTATCAGTATATCATTGTAAAGAAAGAGTTTCTAATGTTAAGAAAACAAAATTGAAAACGCATAACGAAGGAAAAATGAGCATAAGAAAGAAAAGTTTAGAAATCAATATCCCTAAAGTTTATAGAAAAAGGCTTTCAATTAACAGAGAGTTAGCTTGTAGGGTTTATTAATTCATGAGTTCGTTGTATAATCGATTAACAATAATCATGGTGAACCTGACATGGAATAATAGAGGGGGATAAGAAATGAAAAAATACCTTGGTAACTATATATTGGAGGATTGGAATGGTGTTTACATCCTCAAATCACCACTAATGAGTCAGTTTCCGGAACTAAAACATTTCTTCACAACGCGAAAAATCGATAAGTATGCCGATTCAGAAAACTTTGGTGAACTTAATATGTCGGTCTCAAGTGAAGACTTCACCAGACATTTCGAATTCCTCGCGAAGAAGTTGAACATAAGCACAAACAGATGTGTCTTCTCCCACCAAGTTCACAGCAAAAATGTTAAGATAGTGACGAGCAATGATATAGGAGAGCCATACTGGAATAGAAAACTGAAGGATATAGATGGTCTTATAACAACCGAGAGAAACTTGTATTTGGTGACATCTTATGCTGACTGTATGCCAGTTGTGGCATACGACCCTGTTAGAAAGGCTGTAGGAGTGGCACATTCTGGTTGGAGAGGAACTCTGCAAGAAATAGCAAAAGAACTCATTCTAAAAATGAACAGTGAGCTTGGCTGTAGACCAGAAGATATCTTTGTCACTGTTGGACCATCCATAGGTCCAGATAGCTTTGAAGTCGGTCCCGAGGTCGCTACAGAATTTTTCATGAAATTTGGTAAGGAAGTAATAATAGAAAAGAACGATAAATTGCACGTAGATCTCTGGAAAGCTTTGGAAATAACACTTTCCTCCGTAGGTGTGAAACATGTGGAATTTTCAAATATAGATACTTTCAAGCATACAGAATATCTGTATTCTTATAGAAAAGAAAAGACTAAGAAGAGATTTGCAGCAGTTGTTGGGATAATGGAGTAATATTAAGAATCATAGCAATTTTCTAACAGGGGAGGAAAAGAGAATGAAAAGGATAAGATTTGGAGACGTTCTATCAGTTTTGTTCTTTGCACTACTTGGTTATTTGCTTATCAACAAGAGCACGCGCGAAGTTTATTTGCATCTAAATTCGTCACATCCATATATATTGGGTTTCTTAAAAGTTGGTATTCTCGCAACTTTTGGGGAAATATTATCAACAAGAATAGTAACCGGTAAATACAAAATACTTGTCGGATTACCCTATAGGTTTGTAGTCTGGGGATTCTTGGGCGTTGTATTCGTTGCTATATTTGAGCTGTTCGGGTCTGGGACTAAAGTACTGCTTGAGAAAAATCTTCTTCCGTATGCAGAAAACACAAGAACGTTTCTTCAAGCGTTTTACACAAGTGTTCTTATGAATCTGATATTTGCCCCTACGTTTATGGCGTTACACAGGATAACAGATGCCTACATTGACTTGAGTCAAGGAAAAATAAGAAATATGCTTAGAATCGAATTGAATACCGTACTGGAACACATCGATTGGAAAACCTTTGTAAGTTTTGTTTTAGGAAAAACTATACCATTTTTCTGGATTCCTGCTCATACAGTCACGTTCCTCTTACCTTCAACTTACAGAGTTCTTGTTGCTGCGTTGTTGTCCGTTGCTTTGGGAGTTTTGCTGACGTTGAGAAAGAAAGCGAAAGCATGAATTATTCAATAGCTTTCAGAATTTGTAAGATTTCGTCTTTGTTTGCAATCACTCCGAATCCATGCGCTATGTTTTTCAATGAGGCGTAGTGGTACCATTCGTCTTTATCCCAAAGACAGTCTTCAACCATCACTATTTTGTAACCCCGGACAAATCCGCTTCGGGCTGTTGTTTCGCAACAAAGATGGGTCATAACACCGGTTATGATGAGTTGATTAACATTCTTTGATTTGAGCAAATCATTCAGATTTGTGTCGTAGAATGCATCATAAGTGCTTTTTTCAATAAGGTTGTCAAGCAGTTCTTGTGGCACAAGAGGAACTGCCCATTCATTCGTAACGACGTTCCCCCACCAGCTGTGCATATTATCGTTCCAACCTTTGTGGATTGTTCCGATGACTGGGATGTCCTTTTTAATGGACTTAACTTCTGTTAAGAGCTGTATAATATTTTTCAGAATGCGCTCAGAACCCCTTAAATATGCAGGCGCATCTTTTTGAAAAAAGTAATTCTGCACGTCTATAACTAATATCGCAGGATTGAGCAAGGACAAACTGTGCTTTTCTTTTTCCAAATAGAACACATCTTCACCTTCCTTACCGTTCAACAAACATCTCTAAAGTAATCGAGTCCACCTTTGCTTCTATTTCAAATTTCTTCATGTAAGGCGCAATAGCGAAAATATCTTGTAGACTTCCAACTTGTGTGGCAAGAGACGAATAATATCTCAGCTCAGGGTGGTCTTTTATTTTTGAGAGTTTTTTTAATTCCAGTATTACATCATCAGTCGCTTTGATGTTTGCTTCAAGCATTACATAGAAATTCTTGTCGGATACTACAATTTCCGATGAAACAAGGTGGGCACCGTTTTTTAACAAATAATAAGTCATCTCATTCATAACTGAAACGATAAGCTTTTCAATTTCCATTTCTTTCACCCCACTTCTCAACGATTCTGTTCTTTATATTTTTAACAGCTTCTATTAATGGTAAAAGGAAAAGTGCCACAAAACCTCCTGAGAAACCATTATTGTAGAGGTTCATTCCAAAATGTAAGCTTCCAATGTTCAAGACAAGTGCGCTGTGGAGGTATCCAGCGATTATTCCCCAAATAAACCCGAATTCACCTGCTATAGGTGCCAATGTGGTTCCAAACAGAACAGCTAAGACCATTATAGGACTATTTACAGGTTGAGAATTTGTTAGTGCTCCTATCATAACACCAAGAAAGACAGGTGCAATATTCTTTGGATGTTTTCCCAACGCTCCGAAACCAGCCAACGTCATTATTCCGCCGATGGTTGGTCCATTGAGCGGTGCACCAACCAACAAGACGTATGACGTACCTATCAAACCAAGTATACCAACGTTCATAAACGCAATTGCCTCATTTTCCAAAAGCACAAAGTCTGTTAGAAGTTTTCCCGAATATTTGAATATGCTTTTGTATTTCGCAAATGTCCAGCCGTTCAGTTTTAGCCCATACAACAGAATGAGATAAAAGAAGGTGTATACAAAGATAGACAGCAACAATTGATTTTCAGTGTGCCATATCAATCGAGGTTCTGGATGTAAATCATACGCTCTCAATATTCCACCGATAAACATTCCTAACAAACCAGCAGTGAAACCAATGTTGTAGAGGTTATATCCTCTGTGCAAAGTTAGAGCAAAGCTTCCGAGTGGTGGAAGGAAGAATCCAATTATCAAGACGATTATCAAACCGATATAATCAAAACCTTTGTCAAGAACAAGATGCGTTGTTATAGGTGCGAGTGCTGTTCCAAAGTACGAAACGTATAGGTAAGTTCTCACATTTTCACCAATAACAATTGAATAAAGAAATACTCCCGCAACAATTGGCCATACATTGAAGATATTCTTACCAAATAACGCGAAGCCACCAATAGTCATCACTGCTGCAACCGAAACACCCGTTGGGTTGATTTTGAGAAGCTTAAAGATAAATGTAAAGGCAAGCATCAAAAATCCGCTGTTTAAGAAAGCTCCTCCTAATCCTGCAATTTCAAAGTAATCCGTAATTAAATAATCAGGTGATTTGATAATATGAATAAGTTCTTCAATTATGTTAAACCCTCCGACAGCAATGCCAAAAACAATAAAAATAAAGGAAATGGTAAATAAAAATCTATACACCACCACAAATCACCCCTATTTTGATATATTTTTCACAGTGATTATATCACAGTGTTTTTTTGTTTCGCTATTGACAAAAATCTCCGAAAATGTTAAACTACTTCTGTAAAAACTTTGCAAAGCGAACTTTTGCTGAAAATTACAGCGAAATGAAAGGAGGGTTGTCCGATGAAGATGACAAAGCAAGCATTAATTAAAGTTAATAAGACCTTTTTCAAAGGACAACCCTGTGTTGGAGGTTAGAACCCAGACCTTTAGATTTTCCAAACTTGTCTAACTCCGTACAATTTATGAGGCCAAAATAGATACTCCACGGGTTGTTCCGTGGAGTTTTTTGTTTTCAAATAGTGCAGTCATAGTCACATTCGAGACTTCTGAGGATTTCAAAATTTTGGGGGGATTGAGATGGAGAAAGTATACGGCAAATCAAAGAAAGGATACATTGATAACCTAAGGATGTTAAATAAGTTCATGAAAGGCAGTCGAGTTTCTTACTTCGTAGCCATAGTTTCGACTGCATTAGCTACGTTCCTATCAATTCTGACACCACTTGTTATAAGGTTTACACTCGATAATTTGATAGGAAGAAAAGAAATCGATTCACAACTTGTAAGACGTTTAGTGAATCTTGTTGGATATGAGTTTCTTTCACGAAACATATGGATAGTGGGCGTCTTTATCGTTCTGCTTACTTTATTGAATGGACTTTCAAGCTACCTGAGAGGAAAGTATTCTTCAAAAGCTGCGGAAGGGTTTGCAGAGAGGCTAAAGAACGCTCTGTTTGAAAAGATAATCAAAGTTCCTGTAGAATTTCACAGCAAATACAGTTCCGGGGAGCTCATTCAGAGGTGCACCTCTGATGTAGAGACAATCAGGAATTTCCTTGCAAATGAATTAGTTGAAGTCAGCAGAACAATTTTTCTAATAATAATGGTCATGTATACTATGCTTCGAATGGACAAAGTGCTAACCGGAATCGCAGTGGTAACGATTCCTGCATTGATTGGCGTATCATACTGGTTTTTCAAAATGGTAGAGAAGTATTTTAAGATGGCAGATGAAGCTGAAGCGGAAATGACGACGGTTGTACAAGAGAATATAACGGGAATACGGGTTGTAAAAGCTTTTACCCTCGAAAGAGAGCAGACAGAGAAGTTTCAGAGTAAGAACCTGAACTTTCAAAGGCTTGACTATAAACTGTATGTTTTGTTTGCAAGATACTGGGCAGTGAGCGATTTTATAGCTCTCGTTCAGATTGCGCTCGTGAGTATCTTTGGAATATTCTTTACAATTTCTGGGAAGATTACATTAGGCACGTTCATTGCATTTACAAGTTATGTTGGTATGTTCCTTTGGCCAGTAAGACAGCTTGGAAGAATTCTTTCGAATTTAAGCAAGATGAATGTGTCTCTCAACAGGGTCGGGGAGATATTGAAACATGAAGACGAGACATCGGATGAAGTTTCAGAAAGTGAAGAGATAAGGGAATGGACATTCAGAGGTGAAATAGAATTCAGGAATGTATCGTTTAAATACGGTGATAATGAAGTGCTTCGCGGTGTTTCTTTCAAAATCGATGCTGGAGAAACAGTAGGGATATTTGGTCCTACTGGGTCTGGAAAATCGACTCTTCTTAATCTATTGCTGAAGCTCTATACTAACTATGAAGGTGAGATACTTATCGACGGAATTGAGTTAAGAAATATTCCAAGAAAGGTGCTGAGAGAGAATATAGGCTTTGTTTCACAAGAGCCATTCCTGTTTTCCAAGCAAGTTGATGAAAACGTTGCAATAACAAAAGAAACGATAGATATGGAAGAAGTTATGTATGCAACAACTACAGCATCTTTGCATGATGATATCGAGACTTTTCCAAACAAATATAAGACAATCATAGGTGAACGTGGTGTCACACTTTCAGGCGGCCAAAGACAAAGGATGGCGATAGCAAGAACCATAATTAGAGAATATCCTGTGTTGATATTTGATGATTCCATGAGCGCCGTTGATACCGAAACTGAATACAAGATACGTTTGGCTTTAAGAGAACGAACAAAGGGACTAACTACTATCATAGTCTCTCATAGAATTCCAAGTATAAAACACGCAGACAAGATAGTCGTTTTGGAAAATGGCATTGTTACGGCTATAGGCAAGCACGAGGAGTTGATAAAAATTGATGGGATTTACAAGAAAGTTTGGAAAATTCAGTCGTTGATCGAAGATGAGTACAGAAGCTGAAAAAGTAAGGTGGTGCAATAGTTATGGAAGAAAAACTTGATAATATAAGCCGAAAGAAAGAACGAATTGATGTAAAGCTTTGGCAGGGTTTTTTCGAGTTTCTGAAAAAATACAAGATAAAAGTGTTACTTCTCCTATTAGTCATGGTATTAGTTGGCCTAATTGAAGCTACATTTCCTTACCTTACAAGGTTTGCAATTGACACTTTCGTTGTACCTAAGAGCTTCAACGGGTTCTGGAAATTCATAGCTGCATTTTCTTTGCTTACAACAATTCAATCGATAAATACATATGTCTTAATTGTTCTTGCAGGAAAAATCGAGACTGGAATGACACGAGACATAAGGAATTCTGCATTCTCTAAGCTACAAAAACTCCCGTTAAGCTTCTTTGATGCTAACGGAACAGGACCGCTCATAGCCAGAATTATGTCGGACGTGCAAAGAGTTACCGGAATTTTATCATGGGGAATGGTTGATACGGTTTGGGGTATATCTACAATGACATTTATCACGTTCTACCTTTTTAGGTTGAACTGGAAAATGGCTCTTTTTGTTGTTGGCAGCATACCTGTGATTTTCTTTGTGAGTCTGTACTTCCAAAAGCTTATTTTGAGACATTATCGAATAGTTAGAAGGTACAATTCGGAAGTTACAGGAAAATTCAACGAAGGAATTCTCGGAGCAAAAACAACAAAAATTCTTTCAGTTGAAGAAAAGACTATTGCAGAATTTTCACAGCTAACCTCAAAGATGAGGCAAGAGGCAATAAAAGCTTCGGTAATATCTTCGATATACACACCAATTATTGTCCAAATAGGTAGCATTGTTACGGCACTAATTCTCGTGTATGGCAGCAAAAACTTAGAGCAAGGAAGTATCACATACGGGACTTTGGCGGCTTTCATCTCTTACTCTATCCAATTTTTTGAGCCGCTGCGCGAACTTTCACGTGTCATGGCTGATGTTATCTCTTCACAGGCTGCTGGCGAACGTGTTATGGAAGTATTGCGAGCGCAATCAGAAGGTGAATCAAGTAGAGAGTACGCCTTAGCTGAGTTTGGCTTTGAGGGGAACGTGGAGTTTAGGAATGTTTCTTTCAAGTACAATACAAGTGACATGGTTCTCAAGAATTTTAATTTAAAAGTTAAAAAGGGAGAGAGAATCGCAATTGTTGGACCGACAGGTTCTGGCAAGTCAACAATAGTAAACTTACTTGGGCGCTTCTATGAACCTACAGAGGGCAAGATATATTTTGATGGGGTTAACTACACAGAAATTGATTTGCGAACTCTCAGAAAGAACATTGGATATGTACTCCAAGTTCCACACCTTTTTAATGGAACTATTGCAGAGAACATAGCTGTTGGAAAACCCGGTTGTACTCTTGAAGAAATTGTTGAGGCAGCAAAGGTTGTGAACGTCCACGACTACATTGTCAAACTGAAAGACGGCTATAATACACTCGTGGGAGAAGGTGGAACAAATCTCTCCGTAGGTCAGAGACAGTTAATAGCTTTAGCGAGAGTAGTCTTGGCAAATCCAAAAATCATAGTTATGGATGAAGCAACCAGTTCAATAGATGCCCACACAGAACATATAATCCAAGAATCTATCGATAAGATCTTACACGGAAGGACGAGTTTTGTAATAGCTCACAGATTGTCAACTATACGGAGTGCTGACCGGATTTTGGTCATAGAAAACGGAGAAATAATAGAAGACGGAAGTCATGAACAGCTTATGAAAAAGAGAGGGCACTATTACCGACTATATATGCAACAATTCGTAGAGGAAAAGGAGAAAGAGTTGTTCAACGTGTAAAAAACGAGTTTAGTAAGATTATTAGCTTTAAATCCGGAATTGGAAGAGATAATAGAAGGAATAAAAAGATTTTTTACTCTTTTGTATTCAAGAGAATGATTTTGAGATTTCGTTTATAAGTGATTGTGTATTAGACTATGTATATCCAAAATACCTGGAGGTGAAAGAATGTTGAAGAGGTTATTGCTTGCTTTAATGATATTGACTGTTCTTCTTGGTAGTTTTGCTTTTTCAAAGAAACTTGTCGTCTATTCAAGTGTTGACGAAGCAAATGCTCGAAAGATACTCACTGCATTTACAAAAGATACCGGTATAGATGTTGACTTTGTTTTTCTCTCTTCAGGTCCGGCTTTAGCGCGAATCGAAGCTGAAAAGCAGAACCCACAAGCAGACGTGTGGTTTGGCGCACCTATGGAGAACCATATCATAGCTAAGGAAAGAGGGTTAACCCAACCATACAAGATTACTATGCCTAAAGAGATATCGTCAAGGTTCTATGATAAGGAAGGATTCTATTATCCAATTTATATGAATCCGCTTGGAATTGGCGTGAACATGACCATGCTTGAAAAGATGAAACTACCTCTTCCAGAAAGTTGGAACGACTTACTCAAAACTGTTTATAAAAAGACAATACAGTACCCGAACCCGCAATCATCAGGAACAGGATATAGCTTTGTTACAGGTCTGATAAAGATTTTAGGCGAAGACGCTGCTATGAAATTCTTAAAGCTTATGGCTAAGAATGTTCAGACGTACACTCAGAGTGGTACAGCACCTTCCAAAGCGGTAGGTATAGGTGAAGCAGTCTTTGGAATACAATTCACACCTGCATTCTTCCAGTTCATGGATCAGGGTTACAATGTTAAAGTCGTCTTTCCAAAAGAAGGAGTTCCATATGAAGTTGCCTGTATGTCAATAATAAAGGGTGCAAAGAATATTGAAGAAGCCCAGAAACTTGTTGAATGGATTCTTTCGAAAAAGGGACAACAAGAGATTATCAATCAAAAAACATATTTTTATCCAATTCGTACAGATGTTGACTTTGGAAATTTGCCACCACTCTCTTCGATAAAACTGATACATGTTGATCCTAAATGGGCAGCTGATAACAAGACAAGGATTGTGAATAGGTGGATTAACGAGGTTCTACCTTACTAAAACCTCTTTTCTTTAGAAGAAGGGGCTGTGTGCCCCTTTTTCTGTTAATTTTAGTGCTTCAAGACTTGGTCGTGAGGTGAATACGATGAGTTATTCCAAAGGTGAAATAAAAGCCCATCTACTGAAACTCTTAAATGAACCTGCTTTGCTTATAACAATAGTTCTGATTTCTGGACTCTTGATAGTTTTTATATTGCTTCCTTTGTATAAGATTTTTCAAATAAGTCTCATCAACGACGATGGAAAATTTACGCTAAATGTCTATAAAAGTGTTTTAGAGAACAACTATTTCAGGCGAGGGTTTACAAATAGTATTCTTGTGGCAACTCTTACTGCTATTTTCGGTACATTGGTTGGTTATCTGTTCGCTTACACAATTAATAGAACAGACATACCATTCAAATCTTTTTTTAGAACGATAGCTATAATGCCCATAATATTTCCACCGTTTGTTGGTGCACTTTCACTTATCATGCTTTTTGGAGCAAATGGGCTCATAACTTCAAGACTGCTTGGAATGACAAATGTTTACATTTATGGATTACCTGGCTTAATGGTTGCACAAGTTCTATGTTTCTTTCCAGTTGCTTTCATAACTTTGGACGGGGTACTTTCTACGATAAGCCCAACTTTAGAAGATGCTGCTTTTAACCTTGGAGCTAACCGGTGGCAAGTATTCTATAAGGTGATACTTCCCTTGTCGGCACCTGGAATTGCAAGCACTATGCTTGTGCTTTTTATTGAATCACTTGCTGACTTTGGTAATCCATTAATACTGGCTGGAAGTAAGTTTCCTATTCTGTCTGTCCAAGCATACCTTCAAATAACTGGAATGTACGACTTGAAAGGTGGAGCTGCATTATCTGTTTGGCTATTACTTCCATCATTACTGGCTTTCATATTGCAGAAGTACTTTGTTGATAAGAAGAAGTATTACACGGTAACTGGAAAACCAACGATTTCTGTTCTTAAAAGTGTAAGTGAGCCCGTTAAGTGGATACTCTTTGGTATATGCTCATTCATTGTCCTATTCATACTCCTTGTCTATGGCGTTATATTTTGGGGAGCATTCACAAAAGCATGGGGAGCTAATAACGAATTTACACTTGAGAATTTCAAATACGTTTTTGACGTAGGACTGAATTCGATTAAAGGAACCCTCACAATAGCAGCTATTTCAACCCCTATTTCTGCAATTCTTGGTATGGTTATTGCGTTCTTGGTCGTTCGGAAAGTTTTTCCTGGAAAAAGGGTCATGGAATTTATATCACTACTTAGTTTCGCTGTTCCTGGCACCGTAATCGGAATAGGTTACATTCTTGCTTTTAATAGTCCACCACTCCTTCTAACAGGGACGTTGGCTATTTTAGTACTGAATTTTGTATTTAGGTATATGCCTGTTGGGATTCAGTCGGGAGTAGCCTTGCTAAATCAGGTTGACCCTTCAATAGAAGAGGCTGCATTTACTTTGCGTGCAACGAACAGGCAAGTGTTTACGAAAATCACTTTACCACTTATAACACCTGCTTTCTTCTCAGCACTCGTGTTTGCTTTTGTTCGTGCTATGACTGCGATAAGCGCTGCTATATTCTTAGTTTCAAGTCGGTGGAATCTTGTTACTGTTCAGATTCTCAGTCAAACTGAATCGGGTAGACTTTCCGAAGCTTGTGCTTTTTCTTTATTGCTCATAGTAATAATAATGGTCTTTATAGGCGTATTAAAGGTTTTCTTGAAGAATAAGGTCAGTATCAGCAACTATTCATCGGTAAGGAGTTGAGAAAATGAGTCTTGAACTGAGAGAGGTAAGAAAAGTATTTAAGAACTATGGAGTTGAGACGGTAACGGTTGAGAATTTTAATTTAACAGTTGAAAAAGGGCAATTCGTTACACTGCTTGGTCCATCCGGATGCGGAAAAACTACCACACTGAGAATGATTGCGGGCTTTGAAATTCCAAGTTCTGGTAAGATAATTCTCGACGGAAAGGATGTAACAAACGAACCACCAAATAAGAGAAATATTTCTATGGTATTTCAAAGTTACGCACTTTTTCCTCACATGACAGTCGAAGAGAATATAGCTTTCGGACTGAGAATAAAGAAAATGACAAGTTCTGAAATCAAACAAAAGGTCAAATGGATAATGGATATAGTAGGATTAATCGGACTCGAAAGACGAAGGCCGGAACAACTTTCAGGAGGTCAGCAGCAGCGGGTTGCGTTAGCAAGAAGCCTTGTAATGGAACCGAGTGTTTTATTACTGGACGAGCCTCTTTCAAACCTTGATGCCAAACTCAGAGAAGCAATGAGGATTGAGATAAGAAGGATTCAAAAAGAACTTAACATAACCGCTGTGTACGTTACGCATGACCAAATAGAAGCAATGAGCATGTCAGATTTGGTTGTAGTCATGAACAATGGGAAAATAATGCAGGTTGGGAATCCATTTGAAATTTACGCAAGACCAAGAAATGAATTTGTTGCAGATTTCATTGGGAAAGTGAATTTGATAGACGCTTTTGTTGAAGACGACAAGGATGAAAAACTGGAATTAAGATGCGATATTTTCTATAATAAATTCTTCTCGATTTCCAAGATGTTTCAAGCAAAAAAGGGTCAGAAGGTCAAGATTGTAATTAGACCCGAGGCTTTCAGACTTTCACCTCAGGGTATCGATAATTCGAACTGCATCAAAGGAAAAGTTCTCTCATCTATCTTTGTAGGAGCAGCAGTTGAGTGCGAAATACAAGTATCTAATAGTGTCATAAAATCCGTAATATCAAATCCTATTGAAAATGCAATCCCTGATATAGACTCAGAAATTAAACTATACTTTTCAAATGAAAGTCTATGGATCATAAGTTCCGAAAAATAAAGCCCCGATGATGGGGCTTTACTTAACTCAAGACTTAACTCAAGCGTTTTTAGAACTGAATAACTCAAAATTTCCTTCATCATCTCTCAAAAATTTCACGCCAACATAAACAACCCATGTGTCGATATAGTCAAGCAAAAATTCGACTATCGTTGTTGTAAGGAATATTTGGAAATAAGTTCTTAAATCTACCAATCCTACGAACGCAATCGTTACAAATATCAAGTTATCTAAAATTTGGCCAATCTTTGTGGCTGCATTATTCCTTAACCAAAGCTTTGTTCTTCCTTTAAGTGCATGGTGTATCCATACTGCTGTGTAACCTGATAATATGAATGCCGTCCAGCTTGCAAACGCTATCCTTGGTGTTACTGCAAATACCTGCGAAAGATAGCTTTGGGCGAAATCGTTCGATGATGGTGAGTAGCTTGTGTAAACAAGTCCCAAAAGAACGAAGGCAAATTGTGCGAAAAATCCAACCCATACAGCTTTTCTTCCTTCCTCTTTTCCGTAAACTTCTGTGATTATCGAGTATATAACAAAAGCCATACCCATGCTCATGTTCGCAGCTGTTACTTCCATTCCAAATAGATTGAAGAGCTTAGCAACACCAAGGTTGGAGGCTATGATGAGCGTTGAAAGCGCAACGTACGCTCCTTCCTTCTTCATGAACCTTAGAGCCAATAGTATGATAAGCGATGAAAGAACATACTCTAACCCGAGTACAAGAGCGTTGTACATCACTTTTCCCTCCCAAAAAGTTTACTGATCTGATAGAGCTTCGCTTAAATGTTCGTACACTTTTATTATTCTGTCCAGGCCTGTCAATTCGAAAAGCCTTTTTATGTTCTTGTTCGGTGATACTATTTTTAAGTATCGAGATTCAGCTATCAATCTTTTGTAAATTCCAACGATTATACCTAAGCCGTAGCTGTCTATATTCTCAACAGCTGACATATCGAAGACGATAATCGTTTGTTTCCTAGAAGTGATGAATTCTCTAACAACCCAGTCTTTGAACTGTGCAGCGTTAGTAGTATTCAACGAACCTGTCATTTTGATAGCCACGGCGTTATCAAATTCGGTATAATCGTACATTTCAAATCAGCCTCCTTTTTAGATTTATAAAAATCTATGTATTACGTACGTTACAAAACTTGATGAGAGGAGTGTTAAACAAGCTGTGAAAAATGTTTCTTTAATAAACTTTTTGTTATTCATCTCTATCCCATAGTATGCCAAAATCCTTGACCACATAACGCCTGCAAGGGCACCTATCAGAGTTATGTTACCACCAATGTTTGAGCCAAGCACCAAACTCATCGCATAATTGAGAGGCTTTTGATAAAGTGCTTGAGCGAAGAAAATAGTCATCGGTTGATTAACCATAACGTTCGCTGCAAAAGCTGTTATGAAAGCTGTTGCAACTGTGCCAATAAGTTCGTTTGGAAAATTAAAAAGAGTTCCAACGTATCTCGTGACACCAAAAGTGGTAAATATGTGCACGAAAACAAAGAAGGTGACAACCATTGGTAGCATCTTCCAAGGAACTCTTCTAATAGTATCTACAACAAACGTCAAGTTATAATCAAAATTCTTAAATTCAACAACTACCTCATCGCGTTCTGACATGACATCTGAAAATGAAAGGTTTAATAAAATATAGATACCTGAGAATATTAATATCGATTTCCAAAGTTGTAAACCATAAAGGTCCCCAGTTGCAATAACTAAAAAGAATATCACAAATATGCCGGAAGACAGGAAGGCGTACCTTTTGTCCTTTATAACTTCCTTTGTTTCTTCAAAATGGACACTTATCTTATCAGATAATATTTTTTTGTACTTCGCATAAAATCCTATAACCGACGTTAAGATTGCTGCAAGTGTTGGGAAAAACATTAGTTTTGCGTAGTTTGAAAAATTTAAAGAGTACGCTTGGGCTACTATAACGTTTGTAGGATTGCCTATGTAGAAAAACATGCTCCAGGTATTAGAAGCGAAAAATACAGAAATCAAGTACGGTAAAGGATTTATACCGGCATACTGACTGATATACACGATGATTGGTGTCAGAGTTAAGGTGACTATGTCATTAGATGTGAAGACTGTCATTACTCCAGCCAGTAAAACGAGGCTGAAAAACAGCTTCTTGCCAGTACCTGCACTTTTTGTAAACTTGTAAGCAATAACTTTTAACACACCTGATGCGTCTAGTGAGCTGCATATATATGCTGAACCAAAAAATATAATCAGTATTTGCCACGGCACAATATTCATCTGTGGCATCATCGCTGATTTTATAGTTGTTAACGAAGCTATGCCAGAGGCTATTAAGAGACCAAGAACAGCCAAAGATACTCTCGCATAATCGAGAATTACTCTCTTGTTTTTAAAAACTATCTCAGGCTCTTTTATAACAAGATAAACAGTGGCAAAAAACAAATGTATCGTGATGATTGTGGCAATCATCAATCTCACCAAACATTTTCATTAAACTTGTGTAAATTACAAAAGTAGCCCTTTGATTATGAGATCAGTAGCTTCTTCTTCTGTGAGTCCTTTTGCCATAAGTGTTTCAAGTTGCTTTTCACTCACGCGCCCTATAGAGGCTTCGTGTGTCAGTTCTGCTAAATCGTTAGTTATTTTTAAAACAGGGGTTGTCGAAACAATCACTTTTTCACCTTTGGTAATTTCCTCACACGAAATATGAGCACGCGAGTACGGAGCATTTCCATAAGCTTCATTAAGAACATTCACTTTTGATTCATCAAGCCCAACCACGACAGTTTTTGCGAGGCCTCTTGCATGTTCACCGCTCAAATGAACAACTTCATTGATGTATACCTCGTCATCTTTTGACCCTTTTACCTTTGATATTAATTCACCAACAGCGTTCTCTTTCAATTCCAAATTCATTATTACGTTGAGCTTCCCTACTCTTGTCTTGGTTAAATGGAATGTGTTTTTGTATACAGCATCTGATTCCACAATAGCATTTGTAGTTGTATTGAGTGTTATTGTCCCAAAATCACTGTGATAGTGCTCGTCGTAATATTCCATAATTGCACCGGATTCAACTATAACATTGGAAACTGCGTTGTGCGTAAACTCTTCTGCTTGTGGAAAAACACAATGTGCTATGAATCTAACACGAGCGTTTTTCTTAACTCTTATGTTAAATATGACCCTTTGATATCCCTTCTTTTCGACAAAGCCCGTGCAGACGTGAATTGGGAGCGGAATTTCAACGCCTTCCTCTATCTCCATATCTACTTGCACACCATCTTCAAAAGTTGTGGGAACAAGTTTTAAACCGCTAACGTTGTTGAGACCGATAACTTTGTTACCACTAATTATTATCGACGCAATTCTTTTATCCATGAATTTCGATGCATCTGTACCAAGCTTCTCCGCTGTTTTGACGATGGTTTCAAACTCTTTCCTCACGTCCATTATCTCATCTCCCCATTAAGAGGTACATTTGGATGTTCGCACACTTCGCATGTACCTCTGAATGCTTTCAGAACGTCTTCGGTCTTGCCATGCATGAGTATCTTACCTGCACATATAAGATAGCCATAATCGGTATTGTAAACCATCTCTTCGCGGTGTGTTATGATTATTGGAGTACCACCATACTGACTTATATAATTGACAACATCGTTTATAATGTTTAAACTCATCAAATCAATCCCAGAATCTGGTTCATCTAAGATTACGTACTTTGGCTTCAGCAGAATGATGGAAGCCAATTCGACTCTTTTCCGTTCACCGCCACTCAGAGTCTTATCTACATATCTATTTAGATACAACTTAGGATTCAAACCCACAAATTCTAATGATTCTATTAGTTCACTCTTTTGAATTGTTAGTTTTCCACCAAGAGTAAGATAATTCTCAATCGTGAGCCCATCAAAGCGTGCTGGTTCTTGCCACATCAAAGTAAGACCGAGCTTTGCTCGTTCAGTTACTGACAGGGAAGTTATATCTTTATTGTCAAGTAGAATCTTACCTTCGAACGGTTTGTAAGAACTAAGTCCCATAATAACGTATCCTATTGTACTTTTTCCTGCTCCGTTGGTTCCTATGACAACGTATTTGTGTCCTGGAATGAACTTCATGTTGAGATTGTATAGTATCTGTTTTTCTTGAGTTTTGTAAGAAACGTTTTGAAGCTCTAACATCTACCTCAACTCCTGTCTTTATTTTATTAAATTCCTAACAATTCTCTCACCTTTACAAATAGGAACTGATGGAAAAACGTCTATCTTTTGGCAAAAATCAACATCTCTTCCAAATCCAAGTTCGATTAGTTTTTGAGAATGTGTTCCCGAAAAGTCGGGCCTTCTAATGGCTTCCCATGTTCTTAGGGCTATTAAAGAACTATCAGATAGAGAATACCTTTTGCATTCGGTGAGCTTTGAAATAATAAAACCGGCAAGTTGAGTGTCTTCATATGATACTTCGGATTCATTACCTGCACATATTATGGCAATATTTTCGTATGCAGATAATTGTTCAACTACATAAGAAATGTTCAAGAAAGCAGCGATATAAACATTTCCTGCGATTTTCTTTGCCTTTTGTATGGCTTTAGTTCCGTTCGATGTAGTCAATATGATTCCTTTTCCGCTGACTACTTCTTCTGAATATTCCAATGGTGAATTTCCCAAGTCAAACCCTTGAGGTTTGATGCCATTTCTCTCTCCTGAAAGTATTAAATCAGGTTGAATCCTTTTAATATCGACTGCTTCTTCAATTTTTCCAACAGGAATTACAAATCTTGCACCATTTGACAGTGCGGTAACTATTGTTGATGTTGCACGCAGAACGTCTATAACAATTGCTGCTTGAAAAGTGTATGATATCGTATCAAGTTCATTATGCGTAAGAAAAGTTGTTAACACAACAAAATCACCCCAATGGTATTATACACCATTGGGGTGAATATGTATTTACTACATGTGTCATGTTTGTGAAAAGAATTTAATCTTCTTTCTCATTTTTCAAACCAACTCAGATGGTATTTGTCTGAATTTGTTAGTAACATAACAGAATGTGCTATCTAGTTCAGTTCTTTCAAATTTGCTGTTGACCCTTTTTGCTTATATTTTGATGAACAAGCAATAGGAAATCTCTTACGGGCATTGGCTTTCCAAAATAATATCCTTGAAAGAGTTTGTAACCTATCATACTAAGAACTTCAAGCTGTGTGGTATTCTCTACACCCTCGGGGATAGCTTCCAGATTAAAAGATTTTGCAATGTTGTATATCGCTTCGAGAAGTTTTATAGAATGTTTGTCATCTGGCAATCTGAAAACAAAGGACCTGTCTACTTTTATCTTCTTGAGTGGGAGTATCGTTAGATAAGAAAGAGACGAATAGCCCGTACCAAAATCGTCAATACACAGTTGACAACCGAACTGCAATAGTTTATCAATATTATCGCGCACAGTTTGGTTCATGTCTATCAATATATTTTCTGTGAATTCAATAACAATCTTCTTTGGAGGAATATTGTAAGACGAAATTATTTCCTTAAAACGTTCAGCCATCTGAGGATCTCTCAATTGAACAGGACTTACATTGATGTCTATGAAGTCAAGGTTGTCTTTTTGTTCAGATAAAATCTCACAAACCTGTCTTAGTATTTCCTCACCGACTGACGTAATCATTCCATTTTCTTCCATAAGCTGGATAAAATCTACTGGCGGTATGATGGTACCATCTTTCTTTATCCACCTTACAAGAGCTTCTGCCCCAACAATATCTGAATAGGAATTGCAGATTGGTTGAAGGAAAATCTTAAGTTCACCATTGTAGAAGGCTTCCTTAATCGCCCTTTCTTTTGCAGCGTGTTCTTGCAGTTCGCTGTCAATAATTGCGTTGTAGAAAACAATATTGTCCTTAGCTTCTTTGGCTCTAATGAGTGCTAAATTTACCTTTCTTAACACCTCCTCAGATGTATCGAAGGAATTAAACACATGTACTCCGAAAGCAAATTTTATGTCGATAAATTCGCCCTGAATGTTATATGTTTTAGTTAATTCCTTCTCTATCTTTGAAATTATGTCATTCACAACTTTCTTTCCTGCTTGGTATGTCTTACCAAGCTTCTCTAAGAATATCCAAAATTCATCGGCATACGGGTGCGATATAGTATCACCTTCGCGAAGGACGGTTCGTAATCTTTTTGCTATTTCTCTTAGCAGTTCATCACCAATGTTATGACCTCTTATGCTGTTTATCATTGAGAAGTTCCTAACGTCCAATGTGATTATAGCGTGATAATCATCAATCGAAGAAAATTCAAGAGAACTTGCGAGTTTTCTGATGAAATAATGTCTCGTATACAATCCCGTTAAATTATCCCTTTGCAAAACTGTCCTCGCAAGATTTATAGCTTCCTTCTCAGAAGTAATATCCGTATAAATAGCATATATTAACCTTTCTGAATCAGATTCAACAACTGAAACTGTTATTCGCACTTCAACAAGCGCTCCGGATTTTCTCCTTCTCACCGTTTCAACTTTGAGGCTTCCTTGTTCTAGGGCGAGGTTTATCAGTTTTTGCGCTTCAGATTCAAGATTTTCTGGAAGGACAAGAGCATCAATATTTTTGCCTATTATTTCTAGTTTCTTGTACCCAAAGATATTTTCAAATTGTTTGTTACAATCAATAACCGTTCCGTATTGGTTAAGCACCACGACACCGTCAGGAATATTTTCAAGAAGTGTATTTAAGAGCATCGAAGTGCTGATGTGCTCCCTTTTGGTAATTACTTGTTCTGTAACATCCTCAATAACCATCAAGAAAGAGTCTTTTAACTCGGCTTTTGAAATTTTGAAAAAATCACCATTGTACTCCAAGATTTGCCCTATTTTGTCAAGCAAATCTATTACAAAATCGTTTTTTCTGCCTAAAATTTCCTCTTTTCTCAATCTAAGATACCTAAGTGCAGCTTTGTTGATATCTACAATTCTCAGGTCCTTATCAAGTATTATATACCCATTGTGTGAGCTATCGAATGCATGATATCGTACACCCAACGCTGTTCTTCTCCAAAATACGTTTATTGCACTAATGTTTAAAATCAAGATTAAAGTTGACAGAGAAAGAAATAATAGCGGGTAGTTGAAGTTAAATAAATATGCAAAAAAAGATAAAAATATACCAAGAGAAATCGAGCCTACTATCAAAAACTTGGTTTTCCTCGGGAGTCGACTTGTTCTAATAATTTTAAAAATTCCAAATGTGATCACAACTGCTGTATAAACTGAATAGGTCCAAAGAAATGAACTACCATGCGGTCTGTGTCTGCCGTGATAAATGTCACTTTGTATGGTGCCTATCCAAAAAAGATTGTGTATTTTATTTGTTAGTGCTAAAATAAGATACAGGGTGGGTAGAAGATAAAGCGTAAAGCTCCTGACATTCTTTCTCTCTACTTCTGAGAGCTTGGTAAAAAAGGAAAACAGTATAACTGGCACGTATAGTAATATGAGGTCTTGAATCATTTCCAAACGAACAATATTGTCCACCTCAAACTTGATATATTCAATAAAAGATAATGTTAAACCTACAATAGATAACCAAATATCTGAGTAAGATATCTTATAAACTCTTCTGTCAAGTACATAAATAACGTTTATTAGAGAGATGACAAATCCAATAAGTGCGACAATTTTGTAAATATATATCCCTCCTCATATTTTTTTCACATTAATTTTATCACAGCAACATCACTAGTCACACTTATGTATAGAGAAAAACGATAAAATTTTAAAAAAATATGCACCAGGAAAGAATATCGTGAAAGGATGGAGAACATGACAAATTTTGATTCTGTAATGCTTCATGAGTTCTTGAATGGAAAGTACAGAATAACAACCGCGGTAGAAATTACAGAGGATAACTTGAAATATCTATACACGCCAGGTGTTGCTCAAGTTGCACAGCAATGTGCAGATGATCCGAAACGCACTTTTTTATATACGAGACGAAAGCATGCTGTCGCAGTCATAAGCGACGGGAGTGCAGTTCTTGGACTTGGCAATATTGGTCCGTACGGAGCACTACCCGTAATGGAAGGAAAGGCTATTCTTTTTAAAGAATTTGGTGATTTGGATGCTTTCCCAATATGTCTGAAAACGCAAAACGTGGATGAAATTGTATCTATTGTAAAGAACTTAGAACCATCGTTCGGTGGTATAAACCTTGAAGATATCTCCGCTCCAAGGTGCTTTGAAATACTAGAAAGGTTAAACGAGGAAATGAACATACCTGTTTTCCACGATGATCAGCAAGGAACTGCAGTAGTAGTTATCGCAGCTCTTTTAAATGCACTGAAGTTGGCGGGGAAAAATATAGAAGATGTGAGAATAGTTGTTAATGGAATAGGGGCTGCCGGGTATAATATCGTTAAACTACTTATAGAATTTGGAGCCAAGAGTGTTATTGCTTGTGATATCAATGGTATACTAAATGAGAAGACAGGACTACATAAATATCATCTTGAAATCGCAAAACTCACAAACTCAGGTAATATTAGTGGCTCTTTAAGAGATGCACTGAAAGGCACAGATGTTTTTATCGGCGTTTCTAAAGGAAACATTTTGAATGGTGATGATGTGAAGCTTATGACACGAGATCCGATAGTTTTTGCTCTTGCTAATCCAATACCAGAGGTTCCACCAGAAGTGGCATACGAGAATGGTGCATTTATTGTTGCAACAGGTAGGTCAGACTATCCAAACCAAGTTAATAACCTTTTGGCTTTTCCCGGAATCATGAGAGCAGCAGTAGAAAAACAAAGGAAGATAGACAAAGCACTATTGATTAAAGCAATTGAAGCATTAGCCAATTTCAAAGCTCCTGAGAGGTTTTCAATTTTGCCGAAGCCTACCGATAAAAGAGTACATATGGAAATCTACAATAGTTTGATAAGCATTTGAAGGGAGGCATCGAAATGAAAATTGCGCGAAGTATTGTAAGTGCATTCTGCCTTTTATTCTTTTCATTCACATTTGCTGCGACAACACCTTCACCAGCTGGAAGGTTGTATGTTTTCTTCAACACTGAAAACTTTATAGGGGTTGAAGTTAGGACAGATGTTAATCCGTACTCTCATATTTTTAGTAATGTTGGATTAAATTATATCTCTGCTGGCTTTAGACTCTCATCTTCTCAGACACGCGGACTGTATATTGCCCCAATGATTTATTATCCTTACAACAATGAGTTGAATTTTGCATTTGTCGCTGGTTATGAGCTCAGGGTTGAAAATTTAAAGAATTTGTACTTTTCTTTTGAAGGTGGAGCAAAAAAATTGAACAATAAGCCTGAAGCGTTTGTTAATTTCGGTGCGAACTTTCTATTCTAAAAATACGTGAGTAATTATATATATCAAGGGGGGTTTTTATGAACATTGCCGGATTACTACCTGCAATCGTCAATTCCGTCGCTGTTCTTATTGGAAGTTCAGTAGGGACATTGTTAAAGAAAGGAATTTCAGATAAGTACAAGAGAATACTATTTTTTGCCGTTGGCTTATCAACATTTGGGATAGGAATAAAAATGATTTTAGAAGTCAACAATTTTCTTATTGTCCTTTTCTCTATGGCATTTGGTGGGTTACTTGGTGAATTTTTTGATATTGAGGGGAAGCTAAAAATAATTGGTGATAAGATGAAAGAAGGCGACTTTTCAACGGGTTTTGTCACGGCGTCATTGCTCTTCCTTGTAGGTCCTATGACTATCGTTGGCTCTATCACAGCAGGTCTTAAAGGCGACGGTAGCATTATTTACACAAAATCACTTCTCGATTTCATATCATCTATAGTACTTTCATCTACTTACGGTATAGGTGTTATGGTATCAGCTTTCAGCGTTCTTGTTGTTCAAGGGGCAATAACACTTTTTGCAGGGTCGTTGAAATTCCTTAGCGAGCCAGTTTATTTGAATGATCTTGTAGCTGTTGGTGGATTAATGGTTCTCGGAATAGGTTTTAGGATACTTGAAGTAAAGGACACATGGGTCGGTAATTTCCTACCGGCTTTGATTTTTTCACCTTTTCTAACGTTCATAACTCTCTTGCTGAAATAGCAAAGCAAATTAAAACAGCCCCTTCACACACGAAGGGGCTGTTTACATATTAATGTTTTTACTCTTCTACAACAACGTCCTTTGTACCTTCCCAAAGTCCGTGAATGTTGCAGTATGAAAGGGCTATAAGTTTCGAGTTCTTTTCAAGTTTAATTTTGACTTTGACGATTGGTTCTTCGAGTGTTGGTGAGAAATCGTATCTGCCTATTCTAAGTATGTATGGAGCGCCTTCAGGCATAGCATAGAGTTCTATCCAAGCAATGTGGTGTTCCACTGTATTTGGGTGTGGAATTTCTTTACCTACCGAGACTTCAACTTCGAACCACTCACCTTTCTTCACTTTGTCAGGACCGCAAATTACTGGAACGTGTTTTTCACCTTTAAAATCACCTGTTTTTACAAAGTCACCTATCATTTTCTCACCCCCTAATTAGCTCATCAATAAAGTTCAGTTGCAAGTTTCAAAACTCAACAAAAGCAGACTTAGAGGCACCACATACTGGACACTTCTCGGGTGCTCCTTCTTCTGTTGTGTATCCACACACGGAGCAAATGTAGATTTTCTCAGCTTCGTAATCCTTTCCTTCATTGACAAGGTTAAGGGCTTTCTTGTACATTTCAGCATGTATCTTCTCTGCTTCAAGGGCATAGTGTGTGCTTATTTGAGCTTCTTTTTCACCCTGTAATTTTGCAGTCTCCTTATAGACAGGGTACATCTCCTCTACTTCAAACGTTTCCCCAGCGATACAGGATTGAATATTTTGTTGGTTGTCGCCAAGCTTTTTCAATGCCTTAAAGTGATTTCTTGCATGAACAAACTCTGCATACGCTATGGCTTTAAACAGATTTGCCAGTTTCTTGAACCCCGCTTTTTCTGCCTCGTCAGCAAAAATAAGGTACTTCATGTGAGCCATAGACTCGCCAGCAAACGCATCTTCCAAAAACTTCTTTGTCATATCCCTCATGCTTACACCTCCCTATGAAAGTCTTACGCATATAATCTGGCTTTTTAACAAGCCAGTATTTTAATAAACAATTGCAATCTTATTTCAAGCAGCTCTTGCAAATACCAACAAGTGTGAGCTGAACGTTTTGTACCTCATGTCCATCTACACTTGAGATCTCTGGTAATTCTACTTCCAATTCTATGTCGTATATTTTCTTACATTTAGTGCAGTAGAAGTGATGGTGATTTTGCCTTACAAAATCGTACCTTATCGCATCCGGTGTGATTATAACCTTGACAAGCCCTGCGGAAGCAAGTGTTCTCAGTGTATTGTAAACAGTTGCCCGTGAAAGTACTGGAAGTTTTGCTTCCTTAACAAAGTGTTCGTAAATTTCGTCTGCAGATGGATGATCGTATGAATTTCTTAAATATTCAAGTATCTCAACTCTGTGAACTGTTGGCTTAACCCCCTTGGCTTTAAGAAGTTCCATGACTTCATCAACCGTAGCTTTTTTTACCATCTTCATGCCTCCCACTTTTTGATACAATATTTTACGAAGTACAATCTTATTGTATCACAAACTTTGAAGAACGTGCAATGGGTAACCGTAATTTCACATTATATTAATTATATCTTATCATTTATAAAAGAATTTTCTTGTAACTCTTTTCACTTGACATAGTCGTACTTCGTGATATAATTAGGTAAAACTAAGTCGATTATTCATCTTGAATTATTCAATCTTGACAGTAGAGGTGATTTCAGATGGGGTGCGGAGTTTGAACATTTTAGGTTTGTTCAGAAAGATGAGTTCTTTGATTGAAAGGCTATTGCAAGCAAGAAAGTACATCAGGCTTGACAAAGAAGCTCTAAAGCAGAATGACCCTTCTTTTGAGAGTTCCTTTCAGTTCTTTTTCCACGCTGGTTTTCGCTCTTTAAGGATGTACCGCATATACCATGCCTTCTACATGTCCGATTTTAAATTCTTAGCTTACTTTTTGTATCATATGAATAGAATCTTGTACTCTGTAGATATACATCCTGCCGCACAATTAGAGCCAGGGGTAGTCATAGACCATGGAACGGGACTGGTGATTGGCTCAACAGCTGTGGTAGGGAGTGGTACCGTGTTATACCATGGTGTAACCCTTGGTGCTAAATACATCACAAAGGGAAAACGTCACCCGACTGTTGGTAGAAATGTGATAATAGGTGCAGGTGCAAAGGTTTTGGGACCAATCACTATCGGTGATGGGGCACGAATTGGTGCAAATAGTGTAGTAATTGCAGATGTTCCGGAAAATGCCACAGCCGTTGGAATTCCTGCAAGAATTATTGTCAGGAAAACAAACTATGATGAAAATACAAATTGTGTAGATTGTTATAAGGCTGTGAACGGAGAAGTGAGTGATGGTCTTTGTCTAATTTCTGAAGATGACTATTCATCAGTTCACAAGGAGGCAGTGATATGAAAAAATCGGTTGAGCATTCCGTTATATCGAGAATTCAGAATTTGCAAGTAGGCGAGACTCCTTTGTTATATTTGGAAAAATACGGTGTGTATGCCAAATTTGAAAAGAATAATCCAACCGGCAGTGTTAAAGATAGACCCGTATACTTTATGGTTCTTCAAGCAGTAAAGGATGGACTCATAGGTGCGAATACTACAATTGTAGAACCTACGAGTGGCAATACGGGAATCGCTTTGGCATGGATTGGTGCTAAACTGGGTTTGAGAGTAATACTCACAATGCCAGAAAGTGTGTCTGTTGAGCGAAGGCATATTTTGAAAAGCTACGGAGCGGATATTATACTAACAGAGAATATGACAAAGGCTGTGGAAAAAGCAAAGGAAATTTCTAACAATATCAATGTGTTCATACCTAATCAGTTTGACAATCCCAATAATGTTAAAGCACACTTGGTTACTACGGGCCCAGAGATATTGCGTCAAATGAAATATAACGTAGATGCCTTTGTTGCGGGCGTTGGAACTGGTGGTACTATCACAGGTGTTGGACATGTTTTGAAAACGTTTGATACTTCCTCAAAAGTAATCGCAGTTGAGCCGAAACAATCGGCGGTATTAAGTGGTCAGACACCTGGGAAACACAGAATACAAGGAATAGGTGCCGGTTTTGTGCCAGGAATTTTCGATAAATCTGTCGTCGATGAGATTTTGCAAGTTGATGATGAAGAAGCTTTAAAGTTTACACAAAGGCTTTGGAAAGAAGGAATATTTGTTGGGATATCCGCGGCAGCTAATCTTATAGGTGCTTTGATGGTCAAAGAGAAATACAACTTGGAGAGAGTTGTCACTGTTTTCCCGGATGATGGAATGAAATATCTGTCAGTATTGTCACAGCATTAAATGTGATTATATATAAACAAACGTGTGCACGCCTGTGGCGTGCACACTGAAAATAACGGACAGCTCCCACCTATCCCCAGTACCCCCATTATCGCTACAAAGTATATCACTTTATATCAAATTTTGTCAAATTTTCCGAGAGTTTTTGAAACAAATGCTTGAATAGGCGCATAAATAAATGCTTGTGACAACTTTTGATATCGTAGTATTGACAGGATGAGACTTTCTGATAAAATTTTACTTGAAAATCTTGGGGGTGGTTAATTTGGTCCAGAGAGGCCAAAACCGTTTGGGTAAACTATCTGAAAGTGTAATTAACATTGAGAATTGCACATCCTTTCAGCAAATATGGCTTAAAGGACAAAATTCTTTGTTTTGTTTTTCTTCAAAATGCAATATTTTATTATTTTCAAAAGGGACCTCTTTAATGAAGTCCCTTTTATTTTCTTTCTCATATCCTTCAAAACTTATATTTGGAGGGATAGTTGATGAAGATTTTTGATTTGAATTCAAGTAGTTTGAAGTATTTTGACAACTTGGAGCTCTTGAATTTTCCTGAAAATGTTCGAAATACAGATAATCTTGTAATATCACCTCCATTTGTAGATTTGCATACCCACGTTAGGTTAAACGCACAAGAAGATTATGAATCACTAAGTAGAGCTGCCATTGCAGGTGGTTTTGGGGTATGCAATATTCAACCCAACACCGTCCCAAAGCTTGAAAGCTTGGAAGTGCTTCTCAAACATGTCGAGCTTTCAAGAGAGAAACCTGTTAACTTTCTGCACACAATAAGCTTTTTTGGAGAGATTAATGACATTTCCACAGTTGACCATGTTTCAAATAGGATTACTGGTTTTTCAACAGACGGAATGCGTTACGATTCAAAGGAGCTTTACGCTTCATTTGCTACGAAAAAAGCCGCTCTTCTTTTCGACCATTCTCAGCTCCATGAAATTCCTGGTGATTTTTACATAGGAACGCAATTGCCAAACTCAATAAGAACTTATTCAAATGAAGCGATAGCGATTTTCAGAACCGTTTTAACAGGTTTAGAGTTTGGCTATACATCATTTCATATACAACATGTATCCACAGCGACGTCTCTTGAGGTAGTTCAATATCTGAGAAGGTTTGCTAACATAACATGCGAAGTCACACCACACCATGTGTTTTTCACCCCTGACATGATTTCGAACACAACTCAAAAGATAAATCCGCCGATTTCAAAAGACAGAGAAATATTGAGAGAAGCTTTGAGAAAAGGTATTATAGACTGCTTTGCAACAGACCACGCACCGCACAATCCTAAGGGGGATAATTTCGAGAATGCGCCTTACGGAAGCTCGCATATAGAGATTGCATTTTCAGTCTATTATACATTGTTTGAAGATATTGAACTTGTTCTGAGAAACCTAACTCTTAACCCTCTCAAAGTGATAAAAAGGTCATATGAAGAGCTTGGAATAAAATATCCACATGATGCTGTTCTAATAGATGCATCCGCTGAGTATACAGTAGATAGCAGTAGATTCTTTAGTCTTGGAAAGAATTGTGCGTTTGATGGTTATAAACTGAAAGGTCAGGTGGTAGGTTTCAGAAGGAACGGAAGGTGGGTGTATTGGAATGGTGAGTTCATCGATAAGGCAATTTGATGGTTCAAGCGAGAAAAAAACAAAGTATAACGTTTTCGAACTGTCAAAAAGAGAGATTATGGAAATAACAGTCGACACTTTTTTAATAACGTTCGAGGAAAAAATTGACTTTTCACCCGGACAGTTTTGTATGGTAGACGTTAATGACTTCGGACTTACCCGAAAGCCTTTTACTCTCGGAAGTGATGCTGAAGGACGAATCATGATTTCGGTAAAGATAGTTGGGGCTGGAACAGAATACATTGTGAAAACACAAAACAAATTGAACATATTAGCTCCGCTCGGCAGGGGATTCTTGCCACCGAATAAGAATGGTGCGATAATTGTCGCGCCTTCTTGCCTTGCCGAGGGCCTTGAGCTATCAAGATACTTCGATGTTCCATTATTTGTAGCCTCAAGAACAAATTTAAACGATGATATTGTACAACACTATGGACTAAACTACATAATAGGTGATTACGATTATATCTATTTGCTTGAAAAACTAAAATTTTCAAATTTCGAATGGTTCTTTGTATCGGGTTCCAAAAAGATGGAGGAAATCACAACTAAACATCTTTCAGCCGAAGGTATAAAGGAGGTATTCGTCTCGCTTAACGAGTATATGGCTTGTGGAATAGGTGCGTGCAAAGGATGTGCAGTTGAAACGACAAGTGGCATTAAGCACGTGTGTCAAGATGGTCCTGTCTTTAGAGGTGATGAAATATGGAGATGAAAAAATCAGGAAATAAGTTGAACCTCCGAACACCTATTGTTATCGCGTCTGGACCAGGAGGTTTTGGAGAGTACTTTGAAATTCCTACGATAGACTGGGCCCTTGTTGGAGCTTACACACTCAAAACGGTTACGTTAAATAGGAAAATTGGAAACAAACCTCCGCGTATATACGCTAAGGATGGATACGTTATCAATAGAATCGGATTAGAAAATCCCGGTTTCGAAGGTTTTAAAGCACTTATGGAGGAAAGGGGATTAGAGGAAGTAATATCACATGTTCCGGTCATACTGAGCGTTGGTGGTGATACTTTCGATGAATACGTTGAACTTACAAGACTTTTAAAACCTTATTTGAATCGATTCATAGCTATAGAATACAACTTCTCTTGTCCAAACGTTCAACACGGTGGGCTATCTATAGTGTCTGATAAAAACGAGTGGCGAAGATTGTTACAAGTGGTACGTAAAGAAACAGATTCATTTATAATCGCAAAGCTCGGTATCGAGGGTGGTTTTATCGAGCAGATGGCAGAGGTTGCAGCATCTGAAGGCTGGAACGGCGTAACCGTAATTAACACTATAAGGGGGTTAATGATAGACGGGGAAAATCGTGTGGTACTGGGTGGCTTATCAGGTCCGAATCTTTTTCCAATAGCTCTGCGTGCTGTTTATGAGGTGAGGAAAAGACTGCCAGATATTTACATCATCGCTTCTGGTGGTGTATACACACCTGATGATGCAAAGCTGATGATTGAATTCGGGGCGGATGCCGTGAGTATAGGTAGTGCACTGTTTAAGAACGAGTCTGTGTTAAATGAAATCGGAAAATCATTGCAAGGTATCCAAAATACTTGAACAGGGGGTGTGTTTATGATTATGTTAGCAGAGGAGCAACAAAGACAAATCGTGTACGAAAGCGATATCAGGAAAGCTCATGTGCGAATAACTGAACCTGTACTCAGTCTTGATATGGAAAATCCTATCGAGTTTGTGCAAAAATACGGGAGTTTTGAGTACGTTAAAGTTGGACACAACCTGGCAGTAGAAGGAAAAAGGGTGCTTGATTACTTTTTAGAAAATGGGTATAAGGTGATTTTAGACTTGAAATTCTCGGATATCCCCTCAACTGTTGCAAGGTCTGTTCGTTCTTGGGACCATCCTGCGATTGTTGGTTTTACCGTACATGCAAATTCTGGGTTGGAAAGTGTGAAAGCTGCATTAGAATCAAGTGGAAAGAGGATATTCACAGTCATAAAGCTTACTTCAATTCCTGGGAAGTTGGAAGACTTCAAGGATGTTATAATTGGACTTTCAAGACTCGGCGCTTCTTTTGTATTACCTGGTCAGTGGGCTATCGCTATGAGGAGATACATAGGTGGTTCGATATTGGTGCCAGGAATCAGAATGGAACAATCAAAGGATGACCAGAAAGACGTTATCTCATTGTGGGACATTTTTGGAATTGCAGATTTCGCAGTTCTTGGAAGGGAGATTTACAAATCTAAGAATCCTGATGAAAAGATAAACGAAATTAAGGAAAGGGTGAAAACATGGAGAGAGTAATGGAAAGAACAGGTGATATGGAAAAACGTGTCTTGGAAATTTTAAAAGAGACTAACGCACTTCTTGAAGGACATTTTATACTTTCCTCAGGTTTACACTCAACAAATTATGTGCAGTGTGCGAAAGTCTTCGAATATCCAAAGTATGGAGAAGAAGTTGGTAAACTTTTGGCTGAAAAGATAAAAGCCTCAAACATTGAAATCGACGTGGTAGTTGGTCCGGCTCTGGGTGGTGTCATAGTCGCATATGAGGTAGCGAGGAGCCTTGGTGTAAGGGGTATTTTTACCGAGCGAGAAGATGGACTAATGAAACTGAGAAGAGGATTTGAAATAAGGGAAAACGAAAAGGTGCTGATTGTGGAGGACGTCGTAACAACAGGCAAATCTACACTTGAGGTTGTTGAAGTTGTCAATTCATGCGGTGGAGAAATAGTAGGTTTTGCAAGTATTATTAACAGGTCAGGCAAAGAAAATCCTTTTGGACAAAGGAAACCCTACTTTTATTTAGTAAAACTCGATTTTCCAACTTACAATCCTGAAAACTGTCCACTTTGCGAATCGAATATCCCTGCAATAAAACCCGGCAGTCGAAAGCTTAACGCTAAGTAGTTTCGCTGCCGGGTTTATTAAATGCTCTAAATATTTTATTTTTGCCTGTACGATGTGATATACTTTTCCCTTAGCAATCTTGCGTGTTCCATTGGAAGAAGAGAAACATTTCCAACTTTCAGCGCTTCAACGTATATTTGGGCGGTCTTTTCTGCTATCAATGTCGCTATGAACGCCTCTTGGAGGTTCTCACCCACGGTCACAAGACCGTGGTTTTTTAAGAATACGCAGTTATTTGTTCCAAGAGCCTCAAGAGCTTTTTGGGCAAGTTCTTCTGTGCCAGGTAGTGCGTACTCTGAGACTTTTAATGTTTCTCCGAGAATCATCACAGCATCTTCCACTATCGGTGGAATTTCTCTTTGCGTAATTGAAACTATCGTGCTGTATATAGGATGAGTGTGAATTATCGCACCAACGTTTGACCTATTTAGATATATCTGAATGTGCAAAGGCAACTCACTCGATGGTTTTAAGTTGCCAAAAACTTTTTGTCCTTCCATGTCAACAACGCATATATCTTTCGGCTTCAATTTATCGTAGGGATAACCTGAAGGAGTAATATACACATATTCTCCGGACTTTACACTGATGTTGCCCCATGTTCCTTTTGTAAGCCTTTCGGCTGAAACTTTTTTTGCATATTCTATGACTTCTTGCGCTATCTTTATATTGAATACTACGTTTTGCATAGTGATCTTTTCCTTTCTGTTTTTCCAATTCTCAGATACTGTCGACTCTGAATACTCCAGAGCTTGTTTCTACATTCATCAAAGAAGGTGTAATACCATATTTCATCGTATACATTTCAGCTACTTTCTTAAAAATCTCTTCAAAGTTATCTCTTGCCAACACAATAACACTACCACCAAATCCTGCTCCAACTATCCTTGCACCGAGCACGTCTGGATATTTTCTCAGTTCCTCTATAAGAAAGTCAATTTCCTCACACGAAACTTCGTAGTTATCTCTTAGACTCTCATGAGACTCGTATAGATAACGGCCTACGAGAAGAAGATTGTCTGATTCAAGAGCCGATAGGGTTTTTAAAACACGCTCGTTCTCTGTAATTACATGTAGTGCGCGTTTTCTCAGCACAGGATCGGAAAGTCTATCAACATCATCCATTGTTACATCACGGAACGATGACTTTTTCATAGATTCCAAAGCAAGCTCGCATTCGTGTCTGCGTCTGTTGTACTCCGAGTTTCCCAACTCGTGCTTTATTCCTGAGTTAATGAGATACAACTTTGCACTGTCCAAATACAATGGCACATATTTGTACTCTCTCGTCATAGTGTCAATAAATAGTGCGTGGTCTTCTTTGGAGAGTGCAACAGCGTACTGGTCCATTATGCCACATCTAACGCCTACAAAATCTACTTCACATTCGTGCGCTATCTTTGCAAGTTCCTCTCGTTCTATTTCATATCCCATAAGTTGAGAAATAGCGTATCCAACCCCTACTTCTAACGCAGCGGAGCTAGAAAGACCAGCTCCCATGGGAAGTTCCGAATCTAAAATCATGTTGAACGGTTCCACTTTGTATCCGTGCTCTCTAAGCTTCACTATCATACCAATGACATAATCAGCCCAGGAGTTAGTCTTTAAAGGTGCTTCGAATTCAATCCCCTTCTTAACCTGTTTTGAGAATATTTTGAATCTCTCAGAAGATTCAATTTCAATTTTTACATACTTCTTAATCGCAAACGGGAGTATGTAACCGTCGTTGTAGTCTGTATGTTCACCTATAAGGTTCGCTCTTCCTGGAGAATAAACAACTATTTTGTTTGCCATACTTAGATCTCGACCTCCACATTTCTTAATTCTCTTGCAGCTTCTTCAGGAATTTTGGGATTGATAAACGCCCATGTTCCTGTTTCAACACTTGCCATCCATTTGATCTTGTCTTTGTCGCGCTTTACAGGATTAAACTCGATGTGAAAATGGAAAGCATGATCATATTTAATGTAGTTTACAGGTGACTGAAAGAGCATCATCATGTAGGGGAATGCTTGTTTGAATAACAAGTCATACTTCATTGTAACAACTTTTAGAGCTTTTGACAAGAGATGCCTCTCATCATTTTTTAGCTCTGCGAGTGTGCTTACATGGCGTTTCGGATAAATGTGTACCTCATAAGGCCACCTGGCATAAAATGGTACGAGGGCGATGAAAGAATCGTTTTCGTATATTACCCTTTCTTTTCTCTTTGTTTCCTCTTCGACTACGTCACACAACGCACATCTGTTATTTTCATCATAGTACTGTGCAAACGCCTTCAGTTTTGATTCGATCCTTTTTGGTATGAATGGAAAAGCGTACAATTGTCCATGCGGATGTGGAAGTGTAGCACCAACTTCTTTACCTCTGTTCTCAAAGATGTACACATACTTGATTGAGCGATGTTGTGAAAGGTCAAGGTACCTATCAGCCCACATGTTTAATAGCTTCTCTATCTGATGGACAGACATTTGACTCATCGCACTCTCGTGCTCTACTGTGTAGACAACAACCTCACACTTCCCGTTGGAGCGTTCCTTTTTAAATAATCCTTCAGACTCAACCTCTGGAGCATCGAGTTTCATCGATGGAAATCTATTGTCAAAAGAGGATAAATCATAGTCACTTTCAAATTCATCACCACCAGGGCAGAGTGGACAGAAATTCGTAGGGTTTGTTGGTCTTGCTTGTGTGTAAGCCGAGATAAGGACCCATTCACCTGTAATTAGGCTCCATCTTCTTTCCATCATATCACTTCACCACCTTTATTCTTTTTCAGTCTTCTGATCTTGGTTCGGTATAATAGTTAAACGTTCTCCCGTCAGGTCTTTTTTCAACAGTTTTCGCAAGCTCAACTCTTTTCTTGTCAAAATTCATCTCGAATGTAGGCAAAGATAAGTCGCCGATTAGAAGCTCATCGACTCCGTTGACCCCAGCTGAGGTTATTTTGTATTTTTCGTTGATTAAACCTTCGACTTTGAACTTCCTTCTTCCGTACTTCCTGTAATCTAAAACCTTATTCCACAAGTCAAAATCAATTTTGTAAGAAAGGTTATCACTTTGAATTATCATGTTATCCAACATAAGTGAGACAAGAATGTACAATTCCCTATGCTTATCATTCAACTGAGTATCCTCTTTTCTCAGCATAAGACAGTCTGGATCATTCCACCAAAGTACGTTGTTCATAAAGCTCCTTGTAATAACATTTCTAAGTGCATAGTATGCATTCGGATATCCAATATCAGGTCCAGTTGGGTCCCAGAATGGCGCCGTATCGGCACTTATTCTCATTCCATCTACAAATCCCACACTTGGAAGAAGCGGAGCACCACAGCCAAGAACGAATGAATCACCAACGCTGTTTCTAATTATCTCCAAACCTTTTCTGTAAGCTTCAATAGGGGTTGCGTTTTCGTATCGTTTGCCTTGAATTGCTGCAGCAAATAGAAAATCTATCTTGAAGTAATCGAATCCGTTTTTCTTCAAATTTTTGAACAGTTCACTTAACCATTTTGCAGCTTCTGGATGTGTTGTATCCAATGCGTATATTTTCTTATTCCAATTCTCGTAGGCAACTACAGGGCTGCCATTATCATCTTTCACCAGCCAATCAGGATGCACTTTAAATATCTGCGAAGTTTCAGATATGCTGAATGGTGCCAGCCAAATTCCTGGAATGTAACCAAATGATGCAATATCATCGGCTATTTTTTCAAGCGATGGAAATTTCTCATTCGGCTCCCAATCTCCGATATCTTTTTCCCAAGCATCGTCTATCTGAAAGACTTCATAATTCAGTCCAAGTTCTTTTGAACGCTTCAAATCACTCATCATTTTTTCATAATCGAAATCTAAAAAGTACTGATACCAGCTCGACCATCCCAATGGATGATTCGCTGCAAATTTAACATCATTCTGATGGGCGATTAAATCAGCATAGTGAGGTAGTCCTATATCTGCTTTTAACCTAAGTACTACGAAAGGCTCGATATCCGTCCAATCATTGAAATTTCTCTCGAAGTATCGCAACATAACTGTTATTTTGTCATCTTCTATCCTGAAATATGGGTGCCCAATTTTAGAACTCAGCGAACCTATTACAAAATCTTCAAAAGCTATGAAATAGTCGCTCAAAAGTGTATTGAAATATTCTTCCGGCATTATCGACGCGCTAAAACCGAATTTTTGGATTAACTCTGAAGGGAAACTGAGTTTGAAGCCTTTTCGTATGACCCTTGATGGTCCCCAAGACTGCCAATTATTCACAAGAAGCTTATCCGGCGTAGGCATTGAGAAAATTTCTAACTTATCGATGACACCTTTAACTTGCCCTTTGATTAAGTATCCAAAATCAATCTTCTCGATCTCTATAATGCATTCACCGCTTTCGAATTTCCTGTACCCTGCAATCTTTTTAATCTCTGATAAGTTATCTATGTACATATAACCTTCCCTACCTTTCGTCATTTTTGATAAAGTTAGTAAGTTAAAACGTTTCACGAAGACTGGCGCACTATTAAATTAACATCTAAGACTATCTTTTTCTTCTCTAACTTTTCTCCCTTAATTATCTTGAGCAACAGTTCAAAAGCTAACTCACCTTCTTGTTGTTTATCAATCCTAACAGTCGTTAATGGTGGCTCAATAAATCTGGCAAACAATATGTCATCATACCCAACAACTGAAATTTGGTCAGGCACTTTTCTTCCACTCTCTTTGAGAGCCCAAACTGTTCCGATAGCCGATATGTCGTTGAAACAGAATACTGCATCAAAGTCTTTTGATGAATTGACAATCTCGAGTACCTTTTGGTAAGACTGCTCAATCCCTTCCTCAACCTCGTAGACCAACTTTTCATCAAACGGAATGCCAAAGTCTTCAAGGGCTTTCTTATACCCAGCTAATCTCATTTGAGCGACCGATTTATAAAGGTAGGCGCTTAAATATATTATCCTTCTTCTGCCATTTTCGAGCAGATGTCTTACTGCAGCGTATGCTCCTTGAAAATCGTTACTGTATACTTCAGGGATGTTCTCTTCATTGAAATGAACACCCAAAACAACAAATGGAGTTCCTGATTCGAGGAGTAGTTTCATATCCTCTGTCTTTTCCTGTGTTGGTGAGATTATAATCCCGTCCACTCTTCTACTGAGCATGGTCCTTATCGCTTCTTCTTCAAGGCCGTAGTCTTTTTCTGTATTCATCAAGATTACGTTGAACCCATTCTCCTTTGCTTTGACTTCAATGCCTTTGAGCACCTCAGAGAAAAATGGATTCGAGCTGTCTTCAAGTATCACACCAACGACCCTCGAAAGCCCGTATCTAAGAGATAAAGCTGTAGCATCTTTTATATAGCCAAGTTCTTTTGCAACTTTTAGAACCTTTGCTTTTGTTTGAGGGTTTATATCAGGTCTGTTGTTTAGTGCCCTGGATACAGTATTTATAGATACTCCTGCTGCCTTAGCTACGTCACGAATGGTAACAAATTTCTTTGACTTCTTCAATCTGTTCAGCCCCCTATAGCTTTTTACATTCAAATGGTTTTAATTCTACTTTCTCACCATTCAAGTATACAACATTAATGTCTTTCTTTAGATTCAATATTACATAACCATCTATTGTTTTGGCAATTTCAAAATCTCTGCCTACAACTCTGGATTTTAAAACATCGGACAAAACTATCTTCCAACCATTCTCATCCAATACCGTACCTATGTAATACCAATTGTTTTTCTGTGTAACCATCGGTGAACAATCACTAAAAATGCCTATGACCTTTGAATCAATTATGTCTATCTCTTCCTTCCAGTAATAAACATCGACATTCTGTGACATTATAGCTCCATTCTCTTTATCGATAGCGCCGAAATCCACCACTTCTAACCCCAGTTCATCTATGAGATTATGAGGTATCCTTTCTCTTATCCAGTTGTTTTGATCTTTCAATGCTGACATAGCCGTCACGAAAACAGGACCTTTGAAACGCTTTAGTTTGCTGGAAAATTCCTCTGGTATATATTTGGCGTATGGCACGATCATCACTTTGTATTCATCTATCTCATCGTCGCTGAACACAAATTCGGCATTATAACCCAAATTCTTAACTGCCTTGTAAATCTCAACCACTGCATCCCAGTATTTAAAATTCCTATTCACATGGCTTATCCTATGAATCCACTCATTCTCGTAATCGAAATATATTGCAATCTCCTTTAACTGCTCAATCATACCAGATGTCTCATTTTTAACTTTTGAAAATGCTTCCAATCTCTTCGACGGACGTCCTGCATAATCGAGAAGCCCACCGTGGTACTGTTCTGCTCCAAATCTAATCTGGTCAAATCTAAATGGCATAACTCCAAAAGCACCATCCAAGTAAGCCTGTTTTGTCCACATTCCCAAGTATTCGGGATCAAAATTCTCATTAGTCACGCGCCAATTAACGCGACCAGGTTGTTGCTCTATCACCAAGAACGGCTTGTGTTTGATAGAACGCATCAAAGAATGATTTGCCGATTGGCGTAACGGATCATAGTCCTTTGTTGCTATGTAATTATCCCATGAAACAAAATCAATGTATTCAGCCATCTTTCTGTAATTTAAATCCATGAAGTCGATCATGAAATTATGTGTAATGGGTTTCTTAGAATGTTTCCTAATGATATCAACTTGTTCTTTTAGGAACTCTATATTGCTGTCTGACATAAACCTGTATATATCAAGCATTTGGTGAGGATTTTCAAACGTTGGCGTATTAATTGGAAAGACTATTTCGTTCCAATCATTGTAGTTCTGACTCCAGAAGACTGTCCCCCATGCTTTGTTCAAATTTTCGATATTTCCGTACTTTTCTTTCAGCCACACGCGAAACTTCTCGAGATCAGCATTTGCAAAGCTGTAAGTTGTACCGTGGCATCCAAATTCATTATCAACCTGCCAAGCATCGATTTCATCACCGTATCTTGAAGCATATTTTTCTGTTATTCTCAGTGCGTAATCTTTATAAGGTTTAGAATTAACTGAATAATGCCTCCTACTCCCAAATCCACGAACTTGTCCGTGCCAGTCAACAGGAAGCATCTCTGGGTACTTTTTTGTTAACCAAGCGGGTGGAGTTGCTGTTGGTGTGCCAAGAATCACCTTGATATCATTTGCTTTCAGTATATTGATCGCCTTGTCAAGAACAGAAAAATCGAATTTCCCGTCCTCAGGTTCTATGACGCTCCACATAAACTCACCGATTCTAACCCACTCAATGCCATACTCTTTCATAACCTTGATATGAACATTCCAAAACTTTTCATCCCAGTGCTCCGGATAATATGCGGCTCCATAGATGTCCATAAAGTAAACCTCCCAAGTTTATGATAATAGTGGTAATCTTGATAACAATCAACGAGACACACTGAACAGCATCGGTAACGTTACCGATGCTGCTAATATTATTTAAACAAAAAGTTCACTGTTTTCAAATCTTGAAATAAGTTGATTATATTCAAATAATTGAAGAAAATTAACTTTTTCTTTCCCATGCATTGTTTTATTTTCCATTGTTTCTTTGAACACACGCCAGTTTGTGATATCATTTATATGTAGTTCGCAGTACGAATTAAATTGTGGGAGGCGTTTTCGGTAGAATGGATCAAGAGCGAAGATATATGAATCCTTATAGGGCTTTAAGGAACAAGTACTATCGAAATTTCTGGGTTGTACAGAGTATTTCACTTATAGGAACGTGGATAGATACAACATTACGAGGTTGGGTAGCCGTCAACATGTTTGCCGAGAATAAAGCATCTGGATTTATTGGTTTGATTGCCTTTCTAAAGGGCTTCCCTTCAGTCTTTTTTTCGCCTGTCGCTGGTGTTCTAATTGATTGGTTCGGACCTAAGAATATTCTTCTTTACAGTCAAGTTATCGATGCTGTAAATGCTTTTATAATGGCATATTTAGTATGGAAGGGGTTGTTAAGTCCGTATGTGTTGCTTGCTTTAAGTCTTGCAATGGGAATAACAAGTAAATTTTATTTGCCGTCTCGAAATACGTTCATATCTAACATTGTTCCGAAAGAACTATTACCAAACGCTCTTGCTCTGCATTCTATGATCTTTAATGTGGCGAGAATGATTGGACCCACGATTGCTGGATTCATAGTTAAGTCTTATGGTTTACAGGTTGGCTTTATCGTAAATGCAATCTCATTCGTGCCACTTATCGTGGTTCTTTTCTTTATTCCTGATAACTATTCTTCATCTTCGAATGTGTCGTTTAAAAGATTTTTCCTTGATTTGCGTGATGGAATACGTTACGTGATTAAGAATGATGTACTTTCAAGAACATTCATAGGTTTAACGATGTATTCCTTATTCGGTATGCCATTTGGAATGTTGATGCAAGCATTTGTAAAGAGCGTTGTTAAGTATGATATCCTCGGATACAGTCTTATAATGGGGATGATGGGTGTTGGAGCATTCATCGGTGCAAATGTCGTGGCGAGCATCAATTCTAAGAGGCTTATCACTTTAAGGGAAGATTTTCTGCTGCTCATAATTGGACTGAGCATCCTTGCAGCATCTTTTCAACCAAAACTCGTTCCTATCTCTGCATTTATCGTTGGAGCATGTCAGTCTTCGTTTTTCAATATCACGAATAGTAGAACTCAACTTCTTTCTCCATCAGATATGAAAGGAAGAACAATCTCTCTTTATTCCTTTATAAACACGGGTGGCTCACCAACAGGAACGTTCGTTTTGGGATTACTCGGTAACGTACTTGGAGTGAAGAACGTCTACATCCTTTCTGGTATTATCCTCCTGTTTTTCTCATTTATTAGACTAATTAATCTGGTCAACTCCACAAAAAGTCGAACAACTACGTTTTAGCTTAAATAAAACCATATGTATGGCAAAATCTCTCCCGTTCTTCGTTACAATTTATTGTATACTATTGATTAGGACACACAATATGTGGTATAATCTTTCACGCAGGAGAATCTTTAGAAATCATGATTTATCCGGGAGGGATATTTATGTACTCAGCTTTATCGAAGTTCATCGATTATTGGAAGGATGTTGAGCCTTCGAAGAATGCATACAAAATATTGAGTGAAAGATACTTTCTTAAGACACCGGAAGGCGAGTACTTGGAAACACGATGGGAACACGTATGTCGCAGAGTTGCTCGCATTATCGCAACTTCAGAATTGGTTAATAACCCAAAACTTAAGGAGAAGGCAGAAGTTGAGCAGTTAGATGAAGTCAAAGCATGGGAAGAATTGTTCTACAATTTCTTAGTCTCGAGGATTTTCATACCAAATAGTCCTACTCTTTTCAATGCCGGTATGGGTGTTAGACATGAACTGTTGTGGAAACCAATAGAACAGATGACTTTGGAAGATTATTGGGAAATTTACAAGTCAAGGAACCATCTCCACATGTTATCAGCTTGTTTTGTAGTTCCAGTTGAAGACAGTATTGAAGGAATATTCGAAGCAGTTAAAGAATATGCACTTATAACCAAGGCTGGTGGAGGTATCGGAAGTAATTTTTCCAGGTTGAGACCAAAAGGAAGCTTTGTGGCTGGTACGCACGGTCAGGCAAGTGGTCCTGTATCTTTTATGCATGTGTTCAACTCAGCAGTTGGCGTTGTTGAACAAGGTTACAGAAGACGCGGTGCGTTAATGGGAATACTCAATATAGATCATCCTGATATAGAAGAGTTCATAACCGCAAAAGAGGGAAACGACGGGGAAAAGGTGCTTAAGTTCTTCAATATCTCAGTTGGCATTCCAATGGATAGGCAAGAACTGTTGAAATTGTACATGGAAGACGGAGAAATTGAACTACGACATCCAAAGTGTAAAGAATCAAAAAAGATTAAAGTTCGAGAGCTGATAAATAAGATGGCCAAAAATGCTTGGAAAACAGGCGATCCAGGACTCGCATTCCTCGGCGAGATGAATAAGTATTATGCCATGTACCCAGAGATGGCAATTGAAAGTACGAACCCGTGCGGTGAAATTGGGCTTGCACCTTACGAAGCTTGTAACCTTGGTTCTATTGACGTCGCTAAGTTTTTTAAGGACGGAGAATTCAACTGGGAAGCTTTCGGCGAAGCTACACGCTTAGCTGTTAGGTTCTTGGACAATGTTATAGACGTCAATGTATTCCCACTTGAGAAAATTGCAAAAGCTGTAGCAGATAGCAGAAGAATCGGACTTGGAATAATGGGATTTGCAGATTTGTTGTATTTGCTTGATATACCTTACGATTCGCCAGAAGGAAGACAATTTGCAGCTGATATGACTGCATATATGGCCATTCATGGACATTCGGAGTCAAACAGATTAGCACAAGAGAAGGGTAACTTCCCCGCATTTGAAAAGAGTAGGTATTACAGAGAGGACAATTTTGCACCGTTTGCTATGGGAATGAGTAAATTTGATGATGAATTGAAACAAGTTCTTGCTGAGTCAAAGCATGGTAAGAGAAATGTGGCAGTTCTTACGATAGCCCCAACAGGTTCAATTTCTAACATTGCAGACACAAGCAGTGGTCTGGAACCGAATTTCCTTTTGGCTTACGTAAGGTACATGAATAAACATGATGGTGGAAAAGAAGCGTTGTTCTACGTGAACAAGGTTCTTGAATCCAAGCTCAAACCCGAAATTCTTGAGAAGATTAAGGAAAGACTTGTAGAAAGCGGTTCCTTAAAAGGCTTTGAGGAAGTTCCAGAAAATATTAAAAGAGTTTTCGTTACAGCGATGGATATAGCACCAATGGATCACTTGCTCATGCAAGACGCGTTCCAAAGATATGTTGATAATAATATCTCCAAGACAATTAATATGCCGAACAGCGCAACTGAAGAAGACGTACTCAACATTTACCTTGAAGCAATGAAATTAAATATCAGAGGTCTCACGATCTATAGAGATGGTTCGTTGCAAACACAGGTACTTACTTCAGCAAAGAATTTGAAGACGAAAGACGCACCAAAGGTTCAATTCTTCGTTCTTGATGATAAACATAAATTGAGACCGAAGCCAAGAAAGGAAACGCTAAGAAGCGTTACAAGAAAGTTCAAATCCGATACTGGTACAACATACATAACAGTTAGTTTCGATGATAACGGAGAGGCTGTTGAAATATTCCTATCTAATGGTACGGAACTTGCAGAAGCAATTGGTAGGCTCAGCTCAATAGCTCTGCGTGCCGGAGTCTCCGCCGAGGAAATTTTGGAGCAACTGCGGAAGGTAAAAGGTAGCTATACACCAGCTTTGGCAAAAGAGATTAAGAATGCGGTTGACGACTTTGTAGATCTGTGGGGAGAGACCCCTGCAGAAGGCTTTGATACATTTACCATAGATGGAACTGCAAAGACTGCCGAAGAAATAGAGAAATTTGTAACTGCAAATGGTCTGCAGTGGAGTGAGGGATACTACATAGATGCAGACGGTAATACCTACTGTCCATCTTGTCTCTCAAAGAACAGCATTATCAAACAGGAAGGATGTACAAGTTGTAGAAAATGTGGATGGAGTAAATGCAGCTAAGTTGAAATAAGATAAACCCCCTTGCAGTTTTGAAGAAACTTGCAAGGGGGTCTTATTTTTGGATATCTTGAATCATTCATCGTCTTCCAAAATAAATGCATTATCTCCCATTATTATAGTATAGGCTAATGTTTCAAATGATAAAGTTATATCCACATCTTCAACAGGTATATTCACTCTCAGTTTAATAGGTGAAAAATTGACAATACCCTTAACTCCCGAATCTTCAACCTGTTCCGCCACATACTGAGCAGCGCTCTCCGGAACTGCTATAACAGCAATTTCTATGTTCTTCTCCTGAACCATCTCTTTGAGATCGCTTATGTGCGTTACAGTTATACCACCTATTTTCTTCCCAACTTTCTCTCTATCGTTATCGAATATAGCAACAACATTGAACTTATGTTTTAAAAGCCCCGGATAATTCGCCAGCGCACTTCCCAGATTTCCGGCACCTATTATTGCAACATTCCACTCTTTGTTGACGCCTATTATAAACGCTATCTCACCAAGAAGCTTGTTAACGCTATAACCAAGTCCGCGTTTGCCAAAGTTACCGAAATACGACAGGTCTTTACGTACTTGACTTGGCTTTATATTCAATCTTTCTGCAATGTCCTGCGAAGAAACAAAGTTAACACCTTCTTCTTTATATCTTGATAAGCAACGATAGTAAAGTCCGAGACGTTTCACCGTCGGTTTTGGTATTTTCATCCCGTTTCACCCCTGCTTTTCTTTAATAATCATAATGCATGTTATATCTTTCACAATTATATCACTTTTCCTTTCATTAATCAAGGAATAATTGATATCGTTTCACAAAGGTAATTATTGAATAGCGAACATCGTTCTTCAGTCTATAAACCACTTTCGAATGTTGTGAGTACAACTTTTATTCGCCCAGGTTGTCGAGCCGACGTTTCCACTACCACAAAGTAGTTGCAAATTCTTTGCTTGTTGCTACAATCTACGCAGTAGCCGGTCTTTATACATGGAGTCTCCAAGTTCAATCTCTTGGAATTCATAGGCGATATAAACTGTAGTCTTCGACGTGCATTTTCAACATCCTCAACAACCTTATTAACACTTGCAATAATCACAACATTTCTTGGACCATACAAAACTGCTGCGACTCTGTTACCATTTCCATCCAAAAATACAAGCTTTCCGTCATTTGTTATGGCGTTTGCACTGGAAAGATAATAATCAACGGTGAAAGACTTTAATTCAATTTCTTTTCTTTCTTGTATAGTTTGCGCTGAAGCTCTATCATAATATACATAGTTTCCACTACGCAATAAATTCAAGACTCCGGTTTCTGCTAAAGTCAAAGAACCACCATTAGAAACAGAAGCACCCTCAGGAATTATACTCTTTACCGTCTCAAGTAATTCTTCCTTTGAGCGGGCAATAAATACATCAAAGTATCTTTTCTTCATTTCTTTAGACAATTGTTCGGCAAGACTTTCATAGCGCCAGTTATAAAGCTCAACTCTCATCACGTCTACCCCCTTCGATTTTCTTGTTTGGCCATTGAATTCATTGGAATCATAAAGAAAAACGGGACCATTAAGGTCCCGTTTGTTGGCGGGGACGACGAGATTTGAACTCGCGGCCACCGGTGTGACAGACCGGCGTGCTAACCAGGCTGCACCACGTCCCCGTCTTTTTGTTGAGTCAGTTTTCGTCACTGACCGAGCAATATTTTGCCATACATTCCGGGAGTTGTCAATAGGGTATTTCAAAAAATTTTTCAAGATTAAACTACTTGAAGTTGTTTCTATACGATTGTCCTGAATAGGTCATCATACGTCTCTCTTCTTCTTATGAGCTTTGCTTCACCATTTGAAGTGATCAGTACCTCTGCGGGTTTCAAAGTTGAGTTATAGTTACTTGACATCGAGTAACCATACGCTCCAGCATTTTCTACTAACAGTAAACTTCCAACTTCTGGTATTTCTATTTCCCTTTGCACAGCTATGACATCTCCTGACTCACAAAGCGGTCCCACGATGTCTACTACATTTTTCTCGTTAGTCGGATTTAAAACCATGATTTTATGGAATGCATCATAGAGTGTTGGTCTAATCAACGCATTCATACCGCCGTTTACGACAACAAATGTCTTTTCTTGTGTTCTCTTCACATACTCTACTTGAAGCAGAAGAATACCAGCGGGTGCGATAATGTATCTTCCAATTTCCATTATCACTTTCTCAAAATCCTTTAGAAGTGGGATAAGTCTCTTTTTGTATTCAAAAATATCTAATTCAGAGCCATTGTAATTAATTCCCCATCCACCACCAATGTTTATCTTGCGCAAATTGTACCTTTTTGAAAGTTCAACCACTTGGGAGATTGCCTCTTCAAATGGTTCTATTGATGTTATCTGTGAGCCGATATGTGTGTGCAGACCTACGATGTTGTGGTTTGGTTTTTCGAGAATTCTGCTCACATCATCGATATTTATTCCAAATTTATTCTTTTTCAGACCAGTTGAGATATGAGGATGCGTTTTCGCATCAACGTTTGGATTCACTCTCAAGAAAAACTCCGGTACACTTTCGTATTGCCTTTTGAACGCCATCCACTGTTCGTATTCTTCGAACGAGTCTATATTAACATATCGAATGTTAGAAAGCACGTTCATATCCTCTCTTGACTTTCCGTTCCCGTTCCAAACGATCATTTCATCTGGTATACCAGCCTTTTTCGAAGCATAATATTCACCGACGGTTACTATATCAGTTCCGAATCCTTCTTCATACAGTATTCTGATCAAATTCGGATTGTTGTTTGACTTGCATGCAAAAGTCGGCAAGAGATTTACACCCTCGAAAACACTCTTTACCAGTCTTGCTCTCTTCCTAATCACTTCTTCAAAATACACGTAAAGTGGGGTTCCATACGTTTTTCCAATTTTGCTAATCAGTTCCTTTATTTCTGTTCTTTCTAATAGTTCCATGACTAAAATACCCTCCCTTTTTGGGTTACCTTGCCATTACTTACCTTAAGTATCTCGCCATTTTCCATCGGTGTTAGGTCGCCATTCACATTCTCAGAGTAAACAACAAAACCAGCTTCGTTTTGATCGTAATATAAAGTGAAATAGTCCGGAGATCTTGAATATATACAACCTACGTAAAGACTATCTTCTATCTCATCATAAAGTAGAAAATTCAAACCGCTATACTTGTGGTTGGTTACATATCTTCTAACATTATCAATTAATGCTTCGAAATTATCAAAAGAGAATATATTAAGAAAAAAGTCATATGTATCGCTTCGAAAATCATTTTCTATATTCGCATTGTACACAGTACCATTGTGAGCCAGATATTTACCGCTTATGTGAAATGGATGGAGCTGTAATTTTGTCTTATCCAAATTTTCGGAAGCCTTACGGGCGTGAACTATTCCCGCTGAAGCTTTAAAGCCTTCAACTACACTTTTCCAGAAATCATCTTCGAAGATAGCAACTACTGATTTATATTCCAGCTTGCGTTCTTTTGTGAATAGAACAAAACCGTACCCATCATCATGTGGTGCACTCTTACCACTCTTTGCCATTTCAGAAACGTTGATTATTATCTTTCCAACTTCAACGTATTCATTAGAGGAAAATGCTGCCATTCTGCACATTCCTTTTCGACCTCCTTTTTCATTTTGAATATTTTACCACATGATTTGAACTATCTGTAAACAGAGAAGGTCTAATATTGTATACAGAGAAGTATTGTGCGGTCATATTCTCTATTCTTCACTATATTTCGAGGAGGTGTATCTATGAACAGCCGAGCGTTTGGAAGAAAATTAGTAATTTTTGTATTCCTGTTTTTACTTGCTTCAATGTTTTTCACCGCAGGTGGAGTCACAATCACTGAAAAGGTCAAGCTTGTTATATTACCGGGGAAAATAGGCCAGGGATGGAACATGGACGAGGTTGACTATTTACTCTCAATACTTGAAGAGCAAGCTCTTGAACTCGGAAGATTCCAGCTCTTTCCGAGGGGTGATTTGCAACAGATAATGAAAGAGAGAAACCTCAGTGAATTCGGAGTCTCCGAAGCGGTAGAAATTGGAAAACTCGGTGGTTCAAAGTACGCATTACTTTTAACACTTACTGAACTGTCTTCATCTTGGAGTAGTAAATCAAACGCTTACATCGCAGTTTCAAGATACACCATAAAGCTTTACAACATTGAGGACGGAAGCTTATTAGCTTCAAAGACACTCGATTCGGGAGGTTCCTCAAAAGAAAGTAGTCAAAAGGCTATTACGGAGGCACTTAAGAGCACAGCGACAGATATTTGGTACGAATTAAGGCAGATATTCAAACTGGAAGCATATGTACAGGCAATCCAGGGCAATACGGTAATATTGGCTGGAGTTGATAGAAAACTCATAAAATCAGGTTATGTGTTTGAGATCGAGACAGAAAGTGGTGTTGGCTATGTGAAAGTTGTTGGATTCAACAAAAATGACGGAACCGTAGTCACACAGCTCATGTATGGAGAAATGCCCAGAGAGTACGATGTTGCAACCGAATATCCGATGCTACCAATTAGAGCCGGAATTGGAGTGAGTTACTTTTCTGGAATGTTTGGTTTGGGGATATCAGGATGGGGTGGAACAGAAGACATACCTGTCCCGTTACACATAGGTCTTGGAACATTCTTGGGCTCCATTTGGAGTTACACACCGGTCTATTTAAACTTAGGCGTTGGGATGAACATACTTACTATGGGACGTATTTCTACGATGGCCAATGGTGGTTTAAGTATGGTAGGACTTGTGGACATGGATACTTACGAACCTGTTGCTTATCTCTTTGGACTTTTTGTAGGTGGAATGATCACTTATGATTTCAATCCAAAATCTGGCGTTTATGGAAGTATTGGCTACTCATACTATTTTGGAGACGTTTCTGGCATTTCGATACAGATAGGTTTGTATTTTTAAGTAGATTTCAGTTTTTGAGGCAGAATATTGCTACTCGAACTTTGCCGTAGCAATTTTATCTGGTATAATCTTGCTTGATAGAATTGGATATTAATCTGAAGCGTAGATGATGGGGGATTTTCTTTGAGAGGTTATTTTTCTTATTATATGAAGAGCAGTTCATACTCTTTAGCTTTTTTTCTTTCCCTATTGTTACTTTTTAGATGGTCTATAGCAGCAGATGGAATCCTAATAGAACAGTGGCAAGTTCTTAGGGATAGCAATCAAGTTTTCCAAAGTGAAATAGTCGATGGTAGGTTTTACAGGGTTATCAAGAAACCCTCAACCGTAAGATTAAGAGCTATTTTAGATAGTAAGAAGCTCAAGAATAATACTAACCAACCACTTTATATTTACATACCTCAAATTGACACATCTTATTTTGCTGTTTATCTTGACGGACAAATCATTGGAAGTTTTGGATTTGAAAATGAACGTACGGCACATGTGTGGTATCAACCCTTTATCTTCAAGCTTCCTGAAAAAATTGCAGTGGATTCCAACATAGAATTTCTAATTTCTGGTGTTTATGAGATTGGCATCGACTTCCCAGTTACTATTATAAATGAAACACAGAAATCGAAGTATGCTGTGTTGTACTTTTTGACAAGCTTAGCTCTTCCCATTGCTACAGGTCTAGCTCTCACGTTATCGGTTATCTTATATTCCATCGCAATGAACCTATCTAATAACAAAAAGGAGATTTACAGACATTTAGCAATTGCAAGCTTTTTCGCAACCGTGTGGCTATTTGATTTATTTGCATTTCCAACGATGGGTTCTGTTACCACTTTTCTTATACTGAGAAAGATCTTTGTTGCTTCAGGATACCTCGGTTTTGCCGCGTTGCTATATGCAATCGACAAAGAAGTATCAAGCTCTCTTTCTAAGACTGGTAAAGTTATGGTGGCGACAAATTTCATCGGTGCTGCTTCTTTGCTATTTTCACCTTCGAATTATTTGCTCAAGGAAATTTCAAATAATGTTGCATTGCTACTTTTAGCCAACGCAGTTTATCTGTTCTTTAAATCATTGAAGATGTATTCAAGAGTTTTGATGGGTTTCATAATGTTTTTCATTTATGCGGTTTTACACGATGGAATTTCTATGTTCTTCTCAACGGGAACTAAGCTACTTTCGGGATTTGGTATAGCTTCAATGTTTGCTGGTTTTGCCTATACTCTGGTTCAGGAATATAAGCAAATGGTTGTTCAAATAACGATGTCACATATAAAGAGCATTACTGACCCACTTACTAATGCTTACAACAGAGGCGCATTAAGTGGGATAGTGTTCAGTCCAGATGATGCTTTCGTATATATTGATATGGATAGGTTTAAGGAAATAAACGACAAGCACGGTCATGACACTGGAGATGAAATCCTCAAGTTGCTTGTAAGTACTATAAAGAGGAATATAAGATCAAACGATATGGTCGTGCGAATGGGAGGAGACGAATTCTTAGTAGTTCTGAGAAGTTGCCCTGTTAATAAAGCACAAGAAATATTTGAAAAAATATCTAAAGAGTTTTATTTATCCCATATTCTCCATCCAAAATTTTCTTACGGAATCGTACAATATCAATTTAATCTTGAGAAAACTATAAGAGTTGTAGATGATTTAATGTATAAGATGAAAGAATCAAGAAGATGAATTTGCAAATTACTATTGTTCCTTGATTGAAATTTGTATAATGTGGTATAATATACAAGAATCGTTTGGAAAGGGGGATGAATATGAAAAGTTTTGTAATGAATATTTGGCTGAAGACGTGGAAGAAATTGTATGGTGAGAGTATCGTTGAATCTCTTATAGAGGAATTTAAACTCGACAAAACAAAACTCCTAATCCCAATAAACGATGTCTCAGATGAACTTGTGATGGAGTTCTCGAAAAGATTGGCGCAAAAAGTTGGAAAGACTTACGAGCAATTGTGGGAGGAAACAGGCTACAACAACATACGCTCTTTCCACGATGCGTATCCAAGTTATTTCAAAAAGAACAACTGTATGTCATTTATGAGCGCAATGGATAGTGTGCACAGAGCTTTGACAAGAAGGATATCTGGCGCTAAGCCTCCAAGGATTATTTTTAACTATATCGACCAGAATACAGCAATAGTCAGATATCAATCGCACAGAGATTTCAGATCTTATTTCTTAGGTTTATTAAAAGGAGCTTCCGAGTTTTTCAATGACCCGCTGAAGATTGAGATACTCGATCAAGGTTCGTCACCTTCTGGTTCATATATAGAAGTTAAACTTCATTCGACAAAACCATACGGAAGAACCGTTAAACTCCGCACGTTCAGGTTATTTTCGTTCGGCCTTTCAAGAAGTTTTATATCAACCTACACGATAGTTTTCCCGATTTTTACATTTATCGCGTCTTACTTGTTCACAAACTTTTTTGGTCCGCTTTTCGGGTCAGTTTTAACAGCGGGAGCTGCTTTAGCTGCTGTGTATTTTGGACTCAGAGACTTCAAAACTGGGTTTACAGCGCTTAAAGATAAGAATGAGATCTTGAAACAAAAGGATTTCAACAACACCGTTAACGTATATGGAGAAAAGAATTTTGAAGATATTTCCCAATCATTTAATGAAGCTGCATATGAATTCAGAGAATTTCTTATAGGTCTACAAGGCGATATGGAAGAAATAATGGCATTCTCTAAGAAAACAATAGATTCGGCTAACGTAGTCCAAGAACAAATAGATACTATGAAGGAATTGTCAACCCAAGTAGCAGACACTGCGGTACAGATAAGTAATGATGCCGAAAGAATTTCAGATGCTGTTACATCGAACGTGGAAACTATTTCAAAGACAATTAATCAACAAAATCAAATCATCAGTGATCTCAATCTTGCCGTTCAAAAGATAAGGGCTGCGGCAAGTAGTGTTGAACAGTCTGCTAACGGCATGAGAAGCATGAGTGATGATTTCGAGAGCATAGCCAATGAGAGCCAACAGCTAAGAAATCAGGCAAGTGCAATAATGGACATAGCGAAAACAGTTATGAGCATTGCAGAACAAACTAATTTGTTGGCATTGAATGCAGCTATAGAGGCTGCAAGAAGTGGTGAGGCAGGAAGAGGATTTGCAGTTGTAGCAGACGAAATCAGAAAACTTGCGGAAGAAAGCAAGGCTTCAGCTGTGAAGATTTCACAATTCCTTGGAAGTGTCTCTGGTGGGATTGATAAATTAAGCTCAAGTATTATTAAAGGCTATGAAGAATTGAAAGAACAATCTCAAACACTAATTAGAAGTGCAGAAGAGAGTAAAGAATCAAGTGAGATTATTTCTCAAATAAGCGAACAACTGAACTTGCTCGTTTCGACCTTGAACAGGGAAACAGACAAACTGGAGAGCATAACAACGAGTATACAAAACTTGCTCGCAATATCAGAAGAAAGTTCCGCAACAGCTGAGGAAATAAGTGCTTCTATTCAGAGGTTCTTTGATGAAATAAACAATGTGTTCTCAAATGTCAAACAAACAATAGCTCTCTTGAATACAATTCAAGAGAATTTCAAGGACATAAAAATATAATACTTGAAAAATCAAAGGAAAAGTGGTATTATATAACGTGAATTTAATCAGGCAAAAATCATGTAGGAGAGGTGAGTGAGTTGAAAAAGGGTATTCACCCAGAACTGAGGCTTCTAAACGTTAGGTGTGCTTGTGGTGCTGAGCACAAGATTTGGACAACTAAGGAACAGCTTAAAGTTGATGTCTGTTCTAACTGCCATCCACTCTACAAAGGAAGTGGAGGTGCAAGCCTGATCGTAGATACCGAAGGACGCGTGCAGAAGTTTAAGAAGAAGTTCGAAGGTAAGTATTGATAATTTTAAAAACGTGTACTCCAATCTTATCTTTCAGGAGGGTTATATTTTATGGAAGTTGGTCAAGTAGTAAAAGGCAAGGTAATAGAAGTACTCAAATTCGGAGCAAACGTCGAGCTTGAAAACGGAGAAAAGGGGTTCATACACATATCAAAGATTTCTAATCAGTACGTCCAGAAAGTCGAAGATTTTCTTAAGGTTGGACAAGAGGTAGAAGCAAAGATCATAGGAAAAGGCAGAGATGGCAAGTGGGAACTTTCACTGAAAGAAGAAACGAAGGAAAATGAAGCAGAAGCAAAGAAAGAAGATTTTGAAAGAAAGCTCCAGAAATTCCTAAAAGACAGCCAAAAGACATATTCTGAGTACAAAAGAAGATTAGACAAAAAGCAAGGAATTACGAAAAGAAAGTAAGAAAAATTAATAGCTAATAATAAAGGGGTGCATAACGCACCCCTTGTTCTTTCAATTTAATCTTGCTATTTTTTAATTTTGCTTATATAGAAGATTACAACTACCGCAGAAACTTGCGTTGCAACAGACAAAGCTATCAAATACCTAATGTCAAGCGAGTACATTAATCCTAAGAATGCACTACCAACAAACCAAGCAATGCCGAATATCGCGTTGAAGAAACCGTATGCTGTACCGCGCACTTCTTTGCTAACTAACTTTGCAATCGTAGCTTTCATTATGGATTCCTGCGCTCCCATTCCAATGCCCCAAAGAGCTGCACCGATAAACACGTTTGCCGAGGTTTGCGAAAACGCAAATATAGAATAAAACGCCGCGATAAATGTCGATAATGCCAATATATTTATACCGAACTTATCAAACAGTCTGCCGAATATGAGTGCTGCAAACGCATCAATTATCATCGCAATCATATAGGCTGTTGGTATCAGAGCTGGGGACAATATACCAAACTTCTGAACATGATAACCAATCAGGGCAAAGTCGGCAAAGCCAAAAGCGATAAGTGATATTGCGATTAAATACGCATAGAACGCCTTGTCAAATTTAATTTGACTGCTTTTGGAAGAAACCGATTCCTTTTCCATTTTCTCAGGCTCTGGAACCAGAACTCTTGCTATGAATATAATACCGATTGTTATTAACGCAGGAAACGCGAGAAATGAGAATGCTTTTCTGTAAGAGTCAATAGTTCCAAGTTTTATATTTTGTGCTATCGTTATACTCATTATCAATGGACCAATAGTAGCTCCAATTTGGTCAAGAAATTCCTCTAAAGCAAAGGTAGTTCCGTATCCGAGCTGACTGCCAGCAAATGAGGTTATTGTATCTTTTGCCGGCTTTCTTAAAGCCTTTCCAATACGTTCTAACACGATGAGTAGTGCCGCTAAAGTCCAGTGTTTTGTAAGTGCAAGCGTGGGTATTACAAGTAAGTTGACAGAGTAACCTAATATCGCAAAAAACCAATATTTCCTCGTTTTGTCAACAAGCTTTCCTGTTAGGTATCTCAGCGTGTATCCCAACAGCTCACCAAGACCAGCCACGGCACTAACTACTACTGCTGATGCACCAAGCAATCCAAGGTAAGGTCCTACAAGGCTCCTTGCTCCTTCGTAAGTGATGTCGCTGAATAAACTCACAAGCCCCATTAAGAGTACAAAATAAAAAGCCTTCTTTTTTGAAGAGTTCACTGTTCATGCACCTCTTGAGAAAATTTATTGATGTGCTGACTGTTCCGGCTTCTCCTTTAAAATAACTCTTACCAAAAACTCTTCTACACTTTTTAACAAACTTTTTCTTGGAATTGAATCAACAGTCGAAATTATTTCAGTTGCTGTTGACGGGTCAATGTTATTTAAAACCCCTTCGTTTTTACCCCTTTCGAAAATCTTTTCAAGCCTACTCAACAGACTGATATATCTCTTATGTGCGTTTGCAAAATTGCTCTCATTTTCAAGTACGTGCATTCGCTCTCGAGCAATCAATTTACTAAGCTGCTGCTTGTTAAGGGCAAACTCAACGTATTTCTTTATTAGTTTCTTAATAACTTTCAGAATGCTACCTTCATTTTCTGCTTCGGAAAATAGTTCTGTCTCTAACTCGTCAATAACACTTACCCAAACTTCCTCGAAAAGAACATCCTTACTTGGAAAGTAATAATAAATAAGGGACTTGCGCACGCCCGAGGCTTGCGCAATGTCCTCCATACTTACTCCGTCGTAACCTTTTTCTGAAAATAATTTCCTTGCAGCAGAAAGTATCTTCTCCCGCGTTTCGCTTGACTTGTTAGCCAATTTGAGCGCCCCCAAATGCTTGCTATGCCATCATATCTTATAATCACAGGGACAGTTTTTTGTCAACTTTAAGTGCCTCTTCTTTGTTCATGTATCGCTTCATTCTTGTTTCGTAATTATAAATTCCGCGGTTTACTGGATACCTTTCAACGTAACCATATTCATACCATAATTTGTCTGCGTATTCTTTCCACTCTGCTGCCAACTTGTCAAGTTCTGGCGCTAATTCAGTAATTGTCTTTTCAGAACCTTCGTGCTGCGGTATTGCATTGAAGTTCTTAACCATTGCTCTAAACACCTTTGGGTTGTCGATAATTGGGCATGGTCTGAATAGGTTATTCGAGAATGGAATCGCTCTCTTGTATGATTCGAAGAACGGAGATTTGAATATTTCTAGCAGTGATTTCTCTCTTATGCTATCAACAGCAAATTGCTGGAAAACACATGGTTCAACGTAACCTTTTGCGTTGACATGGAAATACTTTGCTCCGGCAGACAGACAACCATGAGTTAAGAAGCCGTGATTCCAAAAGTCCGCAACGAATGCAAACCTACCGCTCAGCCTCATCTGCTCTGTCTTAAAGAACCTTTCGTATCTCTGCTTTGGAGTTGGGACAAGATCCATTACTGGGTCTTGTCCAACTGGCATGAACTGGTAAATCCAGACGTAACTTACGCCGTTTTCTTCCAGGAAGTTCCAGAATTCATCTTTCATGATTATATCGTGGTTGACACGCGTTGCTGTAACACTTGCACCGAAAGGTATACCGTACCTTCTCAATCTTTCCCAAGTGTTCTGTATTGCCTTGAAGACACCGTGTCCTCTCCTCCAGTCCGTTTCTGACTCGAATCCTTCGACGGAGATTGAAATCGTTGCGTTTCCAAGCTCAGACAGTTTCTTGGCCTTTTCTTCATTGATAAGGATACCGTTTGAGTAAATCATGAAGTAGTGTTCATTGAATTCTTCTAAAATTTCCATTAGATGTGGCCAGTAGAAAGGCTCACCACCGGTGATTACCCAGAAATAAATACCGAGCTCTTCGCCTTGCTTAAGAATGTTCCTAACCTCGTCTTTCGTTAGTTCGTACTTTCTACCGTAGAGACCAGCGTAACATCCTATACAGTTCAAGTTGCAAGCATAAGTTGGACTTATAACACCGAGTTTCGGAAGAACGACTTTTTCTTCGTGCATTATCTTTTGCCTCGTTGGTTCACCGATTGCAAATTCGTTGATTATAAGGTTGTTGATTATCTTTTCAACGGATTTTGGAGAGGACTTTTGGAATATCTCGATCCACTTTTTAATCATTGGATGTCCTTCTTGTGCCATAAGGCCGAGCTTTTTAAGCCCGCTCTTTGCCGGTTCCTTGCTCAGTGCCGAAACTGTGAAAAGGAGTTTCGCAAACGTTTGCGTATCAGCCTTTCTCATCACAGATGAAATCATCTTACCAGCTTGATGATAAACCAAACCCTTTAATCCACCAACTGCCATAATCTTATCCCTCCTTGAGTATCTTTATATCTTTGGAAATTTATTGACCGTTCAGTCAAATTTCTATCATAATTTTACTCCTCTTCCTCCTCAGCGATATTTCTTATTGGTAACATTTATGTAACTTTTTACTACCTGCAACCATACTTGTCTTTTTTTGACTATAATTATAGTCAGGAGGTAAACAGATATGAGAACTAAGCAAGAATTTCTCTCGTTGGCTGAGGCTAAGGCAAAGTTTTCGAAAGTTGTTGATGATTCCTTGAATTTTGATATTATTGTTACGAAGAATGGCAAACCCACATCGGTTGTAATCTCTTTTGATAAATACAAAAAGATCATGGAATTTATGGAAAGGGTGTGGGATTTGTATTTGTTGGATTTAGGTGATCCTTCGCTTTTCAAAGATTTAAAATTGGAGGAAATTTTTGAATCTGAAACTGATGAGGAGGGTGAGTAAGTATGGCACAGGTTTTGCTCGAACACGTATGGAAGATTTACGAAGGTAAGGTTGAAGCTGTAAAAGATGCAAACTTCACGGTTGAGGACAAAGAATTCGTGGTTCTGCTTGGACCATCAGGCTGTGGTAAAACAACAACACTCAGAATGATAGCTGGTCTTGAAGAAATAACTAAGGGTACTATAAAGATTGATAATCGCATAGTCAATGATGTTGAACCGAAAGATAGAGATATCGCTTTCGTTTTCCAGAACTATGCGTTGTATCCACATATGACTGTTTACGAAAACATGGCATTTGGTTTGAAGCTCAGAAAAGTACCAAAAGATGAGATCGAAAAACGTGTAAGAGAAGCAGCGAGAATTTTGGAAATTGAACACCTTCTTGATAGAAAGCCAAGACAACTTTCAGGTGGTCAAAGGCAAAGAGTTGCTGTCGGTAGGGCAATTGTTAGAAACCCAAAGGTATTCTTGTTTGATGAACCACTATCCAACCTTGACGCTAAGCTTCGTGTGCAGATGAGGGCTGAACTCAAGAAATTGCACATGAGGCTTGAGGCAACAATTGTTTACGTTACACACGACCAGGTCGAAGCTATGACAATGGCTGACAAAATTGTAATCATGAAAGACGGTGTTATCCAACAGATAGGAAGTCCGTATGAAGTTTACAACAGACCAGCTAACATTTTTGTTGCCGGTTTTATTGGAAGTCCTTCTATGAACTTCCTCAATGGAAAGATCATAAGAGGGGAAGGTGGGCTCTGGGTTAAAACAAGTGGTCTAAAACTGAAAGTACCTGCAGAATATGAAGACAAGTTAGCAAATTATATTGACAAAGATATAGTCTTCGGAATCAGGCCTGAAAACATATACGATAAGATGTTTGCAATCGCTCCGAAACCTGAAAACACGGCGGAAGTTACTGTCGATGTTGTTGAACCGCTTGGCAGTGAAACATTACTTCACGTAGTGGCCGGCGATGATAGACTTGTAGCAAGAGTTAATGCAAAGAGCCAAGCTAAGGAAGGACAAAAAATTGATCTCGTCTTCGACATGACAACTATGAACATATTCGATAAGGACACTGAGAAGGAGCTTCTCCACTGGTAATTTCGAATTATTTCGTCCTGCCTTTAAAATTGTTGACTTTTTAGAACATATATAAATCACTACCGCCCTTGTACCTGCCTTTAAATTACGAAGTTGTGCAAGGGCGGTATTTTTGGGGGAGTGTAAATTGCCAAATCTATTCTATTGTATGCCAAAGGAAGATGTTGTTCATTTCGATGAGCACGAGGTAACACACATGAAAGTCACTCGTGTTAAAGAGGGGGAAGTTATTGAGGCAACTGACGGTAATGGTGGTAAGTATAAAGTTGTAGTGAAAAAAATAGACAGAAATTCGGCTTATGGAACAGTTATCAGCTATGATTTTGTTCCAAATACGGAAGGAAGACTTGTCTTATTTGCACCATCTGGACGTTGGGAACGACTCAGATGGACCATTGAAAAGGCTGTAGAACTCGGGGTAGACGAGATATACGTCTTTAACAATGATCGTGCATCAAGGCATTACGATGATAAAATTGAAAAGCTGGAACTGATTGTAAGAGAGGCTTCTAAACAATGCGTGAGATATCATTTTCCAGTAATTAAACCTGTCGAATTTCTTGATATTTTCTCCTTAGCACCGGAGAGTACGTATATTTTAGATTTCAAAGGTAGAAAGATCCCGAAAAGGATTTCAAAGAACATTGGATTAATTGCAGGACCTGAAGGAGGATTCTCCCAAAAAGAGCTTTCAATATTGAAAAAAAAGTTTAAAAGCATATGTCTTGGAAAAAAGATCCTAAGATTTGAAACGGCTATCATTCTTGCTACGGGAATATTCAGTATGAAGTTAGGGAAAGTATAGGAAGTATGGCAAGGCAACGACAAAATATATGATAATTATAACAATCTGGCACAGCTTAGCTGTGCCTTTTTGTTTATTTTCTGAACTTTTCTCAATTCGCTGAAGTGTACAGCATTAAATTCGGACCACACAAGCCCTATAGTATATATTAGAACACAGAAGAGAAATTCGTCATTCATCATAATTCCAATAAAAAGATGAGTTTTCCATCTTTTTCTACATAAGAGTGAAAAATGCATCTTCCTAATTTGTATGCTTTGAAAATTGAAACAAGTTTCATTAAACATTTGAATAACAATAGAATATTTCTTTCTCACTTAGAATAATAAATAATTCTCTTGTAAGTCATTATTGCTTCAAATATATTCAGTATCATAGTGTTTCTTTTATCCGCCTTTGTCTTATATAATATAAGTGATTTTTTCTGAGAAAGAATTAATTCTGTAGGGGGAGCATATGGTAAACAAGAAGCTTAATCCCGTATCTATGAAAAGAAAGAACAAAAAGATGGTAATGAGGTACCTAATGGAGAAAGGGCATGCCACGAGGAGCGAAATAGCTCATAAAACTGGACTTGCTTTAAGTGCAATCTGGAGATTAATGGGTGAGCTTGAATCCGAGAACCTTATTGAGGTTAAGAATACTTCGTCTGGCAGAGGTAGGAAATCTTTAGTCTATGCCCCTACAACTTCTTTCATAACATCGGTGATATACAACGTGGAAGTCAAGGAAACAATTGTAGCTGTCGGTTTTCTTGATGGGTCTTGGAGAATTGTGGAAAACTTTTTAACACCCGACAATTTTGGAGAGTTTAAGAGAATTGTGCTTGACACGTTTTATAGAATTCAAAAGAATTACAGAATCAATAGCAATATTACGAAAGTTGTTTTCTCTCTACCTGGAATGGTTGACTATAAGAGAAAGCTCCTAATCTGTGCTCCTAATTTAGACTGGAAAGATTTGAATCTTCAAAGGGAATTTAAAGAGATGGGTTTAGAGGTACTTGCCGAGAATGATGCAAACCTTTCTTTGCTTGCCGAATTGTTTTTCTCAAATGATGTCAGAGAATCTAAGGTTGCGTTTTTCCTGTACTTTGGTGAAGGTATAGGCGGCTCTATCGCTGTAAACGGTGATATTGTTAGGGGAAAGAATTCTATAGCAGGCGAAATTGGACATGTGGAGTTGAGTGTTAGCAATACTGAGCTCGAGAAATTACTTTCATTATCAAAAATTTTAGACAGAATAGAAAGTCCTACCTTTCATCGAAACGCATCGCTGAAAGATAAGTTTGAATACATGAAAAAACTGTGGTATGAAGGGTACCCTGGTGTTAAACACGTAGTAGATGATTTTATTCACCAACTGGCTTTAACCGTAAGGAATATGGGTTATCTTTTGAATCCCGATGTCATTGTTTTTGGCGGACTAATAAACGATATATATGAAACGTTTTCATCAGAGATAAATGATCGATTGAATCAAATTATTGGAGCAGATAAGATTTTTGATGTGAACATACGCGATACTGTTTTCAAAGAAGTTCCGCCCTCGCTTGTTGGTGCAAATGTTTTAGTTCTCGAGGATTTTTTGAGGTCTTTTGATTGATGACTACCCAACTTTACTATCAGGAGGTGTGAGTATGAGGAAGTTAGGTACGTTCTTGGTTTTGTTATTTGTTCTCTCTTTAACGTTTGCAGCGGTGTCTTTCCCGCGTGAGGAAACAGTTTACATTGCTGGTGCTCTATGGGGACCAGCAACGACATGGAACCTCTATGCGCCACAGTCAACATGGGGTACTGACCAATTTATGTACATACCGGCTTTTCAGTACGACCTTGGAAGAGATGCTTGGATTCCTCTCATTGCAGAAAAGTACGAATTTGTCAACAGTACAACACTGAGGATCTACATAAGGCCTGAAGCAAAGTGGAGCGATGGAAGGCAGATAACAGCAGATGATTTTGTTTACGCTTTTGAACTTACAAAGAAACTTGGTATTGGACCAGGAGCAGGCTGGGAGAACTACATAGACTCAATAACACGCCTTGGAACAAAAGTTGTTGAATTCAAGGCAAAGACAAAGCCACTGAACTACTTCCAGTTCTTGTCATACGCTCTTGGAGCTCAACCAATGCCAAAGCACGTTTATACGGCTCTCGAAGCAAAGAAGATAAACATACAAGACTGGATAAACGACAAACCATCTGAGCAAGTTGTCTCTGGACCTTACAAGCTCTACTTCTACGCACCTGATATTGTTGTCTATCAGAGGGTTGAAGATTGGTGGGGTAAGGGTATTTTTGGACTGCCAAGGCCAAAATACATTGCACATGTAATTTACAAAGATAATCCAAGTGCAAGTTTGGCTATTGAAAGAGGAGATGTAGACTGGGCTGGATTGTTCATACCAAACATCTGGGAAATGTGGCAAAAGAAGAATCTCCCAATTGGAACATGGTATAAATCGAAACCATACTTCCTACCAGACGGTGTTGGTTTTGTCTACTTAAATAACACAAAACCTGGACTTTCTGATCCAGCAGTTAGAAAGGCTATCGCTTATGCTATACCATATGAAGATATGCTCGAAAAGGCATACTTCGGCTACGGCAGTCAGGCACATCCTTCGTTTGTCATTGATTTGTTCAAACCAAATAGGCAATACATAAACTATGATCTTGCGAAGAAGACTTTTGGAACAAGCGATGGTAGAATTCCATACGATATTGAAAAGGCAAACAAGATACTCGACGAAGCAGGTTACAAATTAGGAAAAGATGGCATAAGGGTAACACCGGATGGCAAGAAGCTTTCTTACACGATATCAGTTCCTTACGGTTGGTCTGATTGGATGATGATGTGTGAAATGATAGCACTCAGCCTGAAAAAGGTAGGTATTGAAGTTAGAACTGAATTCCCAGATTTCTCCGTCTGGGCAGATAGAATGACAAAGGGAACGTTTGATATAATAATCTCTTGGAGCGTTGGACCAAGCTTTGATCACCCATTCAACATTTACAGATTCGCACTTGATAAGAGGCTTTCTGCACCAGTTGGCGAGGTTACATGGGCAGGAGACTGGCAGAGATACGACAACGACGAAGTAGTAAAACTATTGGACAGTGCAGTTTCCTCTCTCGATTCGAACGTCAGGAAGAACGCTTATTTCAGACTGCAAGAAATGATCTATAAAGATATGCCAAGCATACCTGCATTCTACACAGCTCACTGGTACAATTATTTGACAAAGTATTGGAGAAACTGGCCAAGTGAAGATAATCCGTACTGGTTTAGACCAGCACCATGGCATGCAGATGCGCTACCAACACTATTCGGGATCTCCTCTGTTAAGAGTCCTCAACCAGTTCCAAAATGGTTAGGAACAACCGAAGAAGGCGGACTTGGTATTCCAACTTCTAAGGTATTCGACGACCTTAGCAAAGCTAAGAAATAATTGAGAAATACTTACCTGTTTTTACTTTCTGATGCGGTCCCCATTTGAATGGGGACCGCTTACGGAATTACATAAAAAATGCAAGGAGTGGTAGAATGAAGTCGAAAAATATGTTAAGGTTTTTGTTAAGAAGATTTTTATTTTTACTTGTAACTTACATCGTTGCAACAACCATCGTTTTTATCCTTCCTCGAGCAATTCCAGGAAACCCACTTGCCCAGCTTCTTGCCAATCTTTCTCAGGTTGCACAGGCAAACCCTGAAGCAATAAGAGCTGCTGAAAAGACATTAATGGAGCAGTTCGGCGTAGGTAAACCTGTAGTTGTACAGTATTTCGAATTTGTGGGTCGTGCGTTGAAAGGTGACCTCGGAACCTCGATAACGTACTATCCGAGAAAGGTACTTGACTTGATTATTCCAGTAATACCTTGGACCCTTATTTTACTTTTGCCAGCAACTTTAGTTGCTTGGTGGCTTGGAAATATGCTTGGTGCTATAGCAGCATACAGGAGAAATACCTGGGTAGATAGGTGGGTTCTTACATCCTCGATGATAATTTCTCAAATCCCTTATTATTGGCTCGGAATGTTATTTATATTCTTATTCGGTGTAAAATTAGGATGGTTACCAGTGCAGGGTGCTTATTCACAAGGAACGATTCCAAGTTTCAGCTTGAACTTTTTCTTGGATGCTTTGAAACATTATATAATGCCATTTGCGTCGATAGTTATCTCAGCCATGGGAGGCTGGGCAATAGGAATGAGGGTTATGGTCGTAAACGAACTCGGAAGCGATTACGCACTATTCTCTGAATACCTCGGAATGAGCGAGAAAAGAATATTCAAATACGCTTTCAAAAATTCAATCCTACCGCAAATTACTGGACTTGCGTTAAGTTTAGGTGGAGTTTTGGGAGGAGCATTGATTACGGAAATTGTTTTTAACTATCCTGGAACAGGTTATCTCTTGTTTAAAGCACTAACAACTCTTGATTTTCCAATGATACAAGGTGTGTTTATAATACTCATCGCTTCAATATATCTGGCTAACTTCATCATGGACTTTATGTATGCGTTAATAGATCCAAGGATAAGACTTGGTCAGGGGGAATGATTATGCTTGCGACGATGATAAGACCATTATTCAAGAATAAGAAGTTTCTGGTAGGTATATCAATATTCCTCATCTTCCTATTTCTAGGAATTTTTGGTCCCATTTTTTACACAGTTGATCCTATGGAAATGAGTTGGGATAGAGAGCAACCACCGTCTGCTAACCATCCATTGGGTACAGACACATATGGAAGAGATATCTTGGCACAACTCCTACATGGAATTAGATCTTCACTCTATATAGGTTTTCTTGCCGCTATTATTTCGCTGATCATTGGGGCGTTGATAGGAAGTCTGTCTGCTGTAAAAAGAGGGATTGTAGACGATGTATTAACATCCTTAACGAACATTGTCTTAACTACACCGTCGGTACTTATAGCTATTCTTATAGCAAGTTATTTAAACGTAAGAAGTTTGGAGGTCGTCGCTGTCATATTGGGACTCTTCCAATGGCCTTGGTTCGCGAGGGCGATAAGAGCTCAGTTGATGAGTGTTATGTCACGAGAATATGTTTATTTATCAGTTATGGCGGGATATTCCGATCTCAGATTAATAATTGAGGACTTACTACCAACCATTGCTACGTACGCATTTATGTCGTTCGTGCTTTTCATAAACGGTGGAATAATGGGTGAAGCTGGATTGAGTTTAATAGGTCTTGGCCCAACACGCGGAATATCCTTAGGTTTGATGCTACAGTGGGCAGTGTTAATGGAATCGATGAGGAGAGGAATGTGGTGGTGGTTTGTACCACCGGGAATCGTCATTGTCGCTGTCACAGCTTCGTTGATGGTTATCAGCACGACAATGGATGAGGTCTTTAACCCACGTTTAAGGGAGGAATAATCGTGAAAGACGTACTTTTAAAAGTCGAGAATGCTAGGGCTTACTATGTTTTGGAACAAGCAACCGTAAAGGCCGTTGATAGTGTTTCATTTGAGATATACGAAGACGAGGTTGTTGGTATAGTTGGGGAATCAGGTTCTGGTAAGACAACGCTTTCAAACCTTGTTTTCATGAATATGCTAAAACCTTTGAGGTTGATAGACGGAAAAGTTTTCTTGAAAACGGATGGCAAATTTGAAGAAATATCAGCTATGTCACGTGATGAAGTTAAGAGAAGATTCTGGGGAAGCGACATAACCATAATACCTCAGAGTGCGATGAACGCTCTGATGCCAACTATTAGAATGTCAAAATATGTTGAGCACCTCGCACAGTCACATGGAATTGATGAAAAAGAACTTTTGAAGAAAGCCGAGGAAAGGTTTGAACAAGTAGGTCTCAAACCTGAATGGCTAAGAAGATATCCGTTTGAACTTAGTGGAGGAATGAGACAGCGTGCCGTTATAGCGATTGCAACGCTTTTGAACCCGAAGTTGTTAGTTGCTGATGAACCAACTTCCGCACTCGATGTTGTCAATCAAAAAGTTCTCCTACAGGTCTTAATGGATCTCAAGAGAAAAGGTATTGTAAAGAGTATCATGTTCATAACACACGATATAGCAACAATCAGACAGATAGCAGACAGAATGCTCGTTATGTATGCAGGTAAGATAGTTGAGTTCTCGAATATGGAGAAGATGTTAGAGAAGCCATTGCATCCTTACACTAAAGGCCTCTTTGAATCCGTTTTAACACCAGAACCAGAAGTAAGGGAAAGAGGCATTAGCGTAATTCCTGGCGCACCTGCTAACTTGATAAACCCGCCGAGTGGGTGTAGATTTCAACCAAGATGTCCACACGCAATGGAAATATGTAAACAAAAGGAACCAAAATTGATAGAGGTGGAAAAGGATAGACAAGTTGCCTGTTTTCTCTTTCAGGAGGAGAGAGTATGAGTAGACTCGTTGTTGAAAATTTGACTAAAACATTTTCATTAGGTTTTATAGCAAAGCGACATGTTAATGCCGTTAAAAGCGTATCGTTTACAGTCAAGGAAAAAGAGATAGTGTCATTAGTTGGTGAGAGTGGATCAGGAAAGACTACAACAGCAAAAATGTTATTAAGACTTATACAACCAACCTCAGGAAAGATTATGTTCGAAGGAAAAGATATATGGAAAGATTTGAAAACTCAGGAGGATTTTAAGACCTTTAGAAGAAAGGTCCATGCTGTTTTTCAAGATCCATTCGCAAGTTACAACCCGTTTTATCCGGTGGAAAGGCCACTTTGGCAAGCAATAAATCTTTTAGAAAAGAAGCCTTCAAACAAAAAGGAAGCTCTTGAAATAATAAAGGATTCTCTATTTAAAGTTGGTATAGATCCGAAAGATATACTTGGAAAGTATCCTCATCAGGTGTCCGGTGGTCAAAAGCAAAGAATTATGATTGCAAGATGTTGGATTTTGAGACCATTAATGATAGTAGCAGATGAACCAACATCGATGATAGATGCTTCCAGTAGAGGAGGAATAATACAGCTCTTCGAAAAGTTAAGAGACGAGCAAGGAACATCTATCATTTTCATAACCCATGACCTTGGACTTGCTTACTACGTTTCTGACAATATATTTGTTATGAAAGATGGTGAAATAGTAGACAGAGGCCATCCTGATAAAGTCGTTTTGGAACCACAACATGAATATTCGAAACTGCTTGTTGAGAGTATACCAAAACTATACAGAAAATTGGAAGGGCTGTGATTATGTTTACAAAGGGCATCTTAACAATCTTTACATGGGCTTTTATACTTGAAATCATAGTTTTTATATATTATTTGGGAATAAGCCCAAAACCTGTCGAATTTTATATGAATTTAGCTTTGCTGATTTTCACAGTTCTTACGCTTGTTTCTTTGTTCTTGAGAGAAAGAAAAAAGAGAAAGAAAGAACAAGATGAAGATAATTAACTTTTGTACATCGATTAATAAATGCGGAGCGTAAGCTCCGCGTTTTTTGTTTATGGCGATATAAATCTATTCTTCAAACTTCTCCTGAACATATCGTATGCTTTCGTTTCCATTCAAGTGAGATATTTCATACTGAATTTTCATGGACTTATAACTTTCGAAGTTTAGCTTGACACCTTTCGGTACGCTCTTTTTTATATACGCTGTACGTTTTTCGTATTCTTTCTTGTCTATCATTTTTCTATTAGCAAACGGTGTAGAGAGCTTCGGAACCAAAGGATTAATGCTGACACTGACTTCTTTGTACCCCAATTTCAACACTTGGTTCAAGAATTCTATCAGCTCTTTGTAATCTTCCTCAGTTTCCTCCTCCAGACCAATAATATAGTAAAACTTAACGTTTTCAAAGCCTACTTTCCTTCCTATCTCAAGACCTTTGACTATCTGCTCTGTTGATAAGTCCTTTAACATTATGTCCCGCATCTTTTGTGAAATGCCCTCCGGTGCTACTGTGAATGAATGGTGGTCGGTGATTCTAAGGAGTTTTAGAAGTTTTTCATTCACTTTGTCCACCCTCATCGATGAAACAGAGAATCTTATTTCATTGTTTTCTATATAGTCCAGAAGTTCATCAAGGTATGGGTAATCCGTTATAGTTGCGCTTATCAAACCAAATTCGTGATGTTTAAACCTGTCAAGTGTTTCAATAAAATCATCCAACTTCGCAAATTTCACAGGCTTTTTCGTATATCCAGTAACACAAAACGCGCACCTTCTTATACATCCCCTTCCGATTTCTATCAGAAGCTTATTTTTGAAAGGCGAATGCGGGGTTATATAATGTGCCATAGGTATAGGCGATAGATTTCCGATGCAGTTTTCATAATTCGTTTTTCTGTATTTCTTCGAATATATCTGTGGTATCTTCAGAAGATTGTTCTCTATTTCTTCTTTGTTGTCCAAAGATAAAGCTTCGGAAAACTGATTTGAACAACATTCAAGATCACCTATAAACACAAAATCAGCAATGTCTTCCACAATCCTATGATTAAACAGCGTTACTGGACCACCAATTATGATGATGGGATGGTAAGACTCTCTTTGCTGGAAAGACAATGGAATCCCCTTCTTTTTCAACATTCTTGCTATGTTTATCAAATCATTTTCAAATTGGAATGTGAATAACCAGATTTGAAATTCGTCGATAGGAACTTGTTCCTCAAGGGAATAGAATTTACTGAACCAGTCTTCATAAAAAAAACGCTGAACATTTAGGTTGTTTTTCGTTAGGAGGTTCTGTATCCAACTCCAAGCTAAAGATCCACTCGCTATTTTATAACTGTTCGGGAAAATAAGGGCAACCTTCTGAAGGTTGCCCTTTAGCTTAAAAATTTCAGCTTCTGATTTTTGATAATTAAGAACAAAGTTATATTCTTTAAACGATTCAGAGTCTCTCGGTCTGCGCATTAAACTCTGTTCACCTCAGGTTTAGAAATTCTCAACGGCTTTTCTTTTCAAATAGTTCTTGGAAACCACTACGCGTGTCAAAGTTCCCTCGGCGATTTTTTCGGATTCTCTCATTACGACGAATTTAAATAAGACACGATTACCTACTATATCTGTGATGCGAGCTCCAATTATCAAATTTTCTCCAACAACGACAGGTTTGAGGTGACTAATTTCAGCGTCTGTTACAACAGAAGTTTCTTCTTCGTCAATGTAAGCTCCAAGAAATTCGTACGTAACGTGGCTTACCTCTTTCAAGAGTGACGAAGTCGACACGAGATGTAGGTATGATAATTCTTCTTCCTCTTCCCACACCATACTCTCGTTTGTATTGAGTTCAACAGACTTGTTTAATCCTAAAATGTTCGATAAGTCTTTCATACGATCCCCCCTAAATTTAAGAAGATAATGTTAACTAAAAGTATTGAAACTTTCCAAAAACCGCATTATTCTTATAAAGATGGGACACCCCCCAACCTACTCTTGACAAAGGAGGTATCCCGATAGGGATAACTCAATGCTCTCTTGCCAAAACGTTATTCCACCAGCTTTTACAAAAACGGTCATGACAAATACGGTAACCAACAATTCCTTTGCAAACTCTGCCATCATTCCTTCAAACTTTCCCATTCTCACAAACACAAAAACTTCTCTTTCCCTTATCCCAAATGCCCTTCTTGTGGTAGGTCTAAGGTTTTTGGGTAGTCAAGAATTTTTGGAAAACGCACAATGGTAATATCAATCTCATTCTTTCACACTTACACTCTTTCATCACTACAAGTTAACACTATC